>DASYDW010000094.1 GCA_036499395.1 Pirellulales bacterium | reverse complement strand
CGGGATACCCGCCATGACCAACGCTTCCCGCTCGCTCGACGTCGCGCGCCTGCCCGCACTGGCCAAGACCGTGGCCATGATCGCGGGCGGTAGCCTGGCGCTGGCCCTGTCGGCCAAGGTGCAGGTGCCGTTCTGGCCAGTTCCGGTGACGATGCAGAGCATGGTCGTGCTTTTGATCGGCTACAGCTTCGGCAGCCGGATCGGCGCCGCGACGGTGCTGGCCTATCTGGCCGAAGGTCTGACGGGTCTGCCGGTGTTTGCGGGCGCACTCGCCGGTCCGGCCTATCTGATGGGTCCGACGGGCGGCTTTCTGCTGGGCTTTATCCCGGCGGCCTGGTTCGCGGGTTGGGTTGCGCGCGACGTGCGCGGATTGGCGCCGACCACGCTGGCGATGATCGCGGCACATGTCCTTCTGTTCGTGCCGGGCGTCGCCTGGTTGGCTGTGTCGTTCGGCTGGACCAAGGCGTTGGCCGTGGGCGTGACGCCTTTCCTGTTGGCCACCCTGCTCAAGAGCGGGTTGGCGGCGGCACTGGTTTCGGCGTTCCAGACAAAAGCGCGCTGAACCGATTTCGGCGCGCGATGGCGTGGCCGGTTCGCGATCTTGGCGTATTTCTAAAAGGCGAGTGGCGCCTTTCCCGGCGCATTCACGATTTGCGCTTGGCGTTGCGCGGGCAGTTTGAAGGCCGCGCTTCGATCACGACGGTGACAGACGGTCTGTTGCTGAGCGAAACCGGCAGTCTCATGTTCGGCGAACATGTCTCGGACGCATCGCAGCGCTATCGCATCGCGCTCGGCCGCGACGGCGCACAGGTCTTTCGCGCCGACGGCAGCCATTTCCACGATCTCGATCTGTCATCTGGAACGGCGCGCATCCTGCATCATTGCGGCGAGGATATTTACCGCGGGCGTTATCGTGTGCTGGATGACGACTGCTTTGTCGTGGCCTGGCGCGTCACCGGCCCGCGCAAGGATTACCGGATGGCGACACGCCATGCGCGGATCGGTTAGAGAAGCCCCAACGCTTTGAAGCTGGCATGACCGCCGCGTCCGATCACCAGATGATCGTGGATGGCGATGTGCAGCGCTTTCGCCGCCGCCGCAATCTCCCGTGTCATGGTGATGTCGGCCTTGGACGGTGTGGGATCGCCGCTGGGATGATTGTGCATCTGTGCGCACACCTCACGCAACCATTTGATCTATCTATGATAAATTCAAAGCGAGAATTGCGTCGGGGGCTGTAACGGGGGCCAGTATAAAATGCTCGCGCGTGTTTTTCACTCTGCCTCATGCTCGCTCAAGCTCCCTCTGCATGATGCGTTTTGAACCACGGCTGCTCACGAGGTTCTCCCGCTCCCACGCCTGTAAGTCCGCGAGCGGGTAAAGGATAGCTCTACCTATTTTAAGAAATGGCGGCCCAATTCTCTTGGCCCTCCAGTTCGACAACGTACCCACGCAGATGAGCTCGCGATAACGTGTGGCCATTTCCTGGACAGTAAGAAACTGCTCAAGCATAACGCATTTGTTTCTGTTCCGACCGTTCAAAGCATTTATTCGGCATCGACAAGGCGATCCAGCGCAGTAAGTAGCGCACGCACGCCCTCGCGCGCTTCGGTAAGTCTTCCCCCGAAAATATTCTTATCACGTCCCGCCCGATGGAGTAGCGCGTCAAATACTGAGTCTGAATGACGGATGATTGTGACAAGATATTCCCCGCTTGGCCCTTTGGTCCCCGATAGCCAGTTTCTGACAGTTCGCTCATTAGCGCCGGTCCATCGCATCACTGTTTTTGCAGCGCGATGTGTTTCGCCCAGTTCCTCACGCAGCGCCGTCGAAATCATCTTAGCGTATGGCTCATCAGATTGTTGGCGGAATTTTACTTTAGGAAAAGTTGTGCCCTTTTTCGGAAACATGTTTCCGCCTCTCCATGCTTAGACTGTGGTCTGAGGCACGGGCATGGCGATCGGGTTCCAAAAGCCCGAACGCCGATTGTCGCAGGTGTGCGCTGGTTTGCGACAAGGGGCTTCGGATTGCCGGATCGGGGTGACACAAACGGTACGCGAGAAGCGCCGCGCGATAAGAAAATATACGCGGCTGAGTACGTTCGAATGTCGACCGAGCATCAAAAATATTCGACCGAAAACCAATCGGATGCGATTCGCGAATATGCGGCTCGCCGGGGTATTGAGATTGTTCGCACTTATGCAGATGCCGGCAAAAGCGGTCTCAGCATCGAGGGGCGTGATGCATTGAAGCAATTAATCGCCGACGTTGAAGGCAAGAGAGCGAATTTCACGACGATCCTTGTCTACGACGTCAGTCGTTGGGGGCGCTTCCAAGATGCGGATGAAAGTGCTTATTACGAGTACATCTGCAAGCGTGCGGGCATCTTCGTTCAATATTGCGCCGAGCAGTTCGAGAACGACGGAAGTCCCGTCTCCACCATTGTTAAGGGTGTGAAGCGTGCCATGGCTGGCGAGTATAGCCGTGAGCTGTCGGCCAAAGTATTTACAGGCCAATGCCGATTGATCGAGTTGGGATACCGTCAGGGTGGTCCGCCCGGATTCGGCCTTCGCCGCCAACTCATCGACCAGAACGGTGCGATCAAGACTAATTTGGTTCGCGGCGAACAAAAGAGCCTGCAGACAGATCGGGTTGTGCTGGCGCCTGGACCACCTGACGAAATCGAAGTCATCCGTTGGATTTATCGAACTTTTGCGCAAGACGGAAAGTCCGAGCGAGAGATCGCAAGGCTGCTTAACGAGAAGGGGGTCCCAACTGATCTAGGGCGCCCTTGGACTCGCGGAACAATCCATCAGGTCTTAATCAACGAGAAATACATAGGTAACAATGTCTGGAATAAATCTTCATTCAAGCTGAAAAAGAAGCGGGTCCGAAACGGGCCAGATATGTGGATTCGTTCGGAAGGGGCATTCGATAGTATCGTTGATCGCTCTCTATTCGACACAGCACAAACTATAATACGCCGGCGCTCCCACAAGCTCTCGGACGCCGAGATGCTGGGCTCCCTGCAGGCTTTGTTTTCGTCGCGCGGGTATCTCTCCGGTATCGTTATTGATGAAGCAGACCAATTGCCATCGAGCAGCGCTTATCAGAGCCGCTTCGGCAGTTTGTTGCGCGCATACCGACTCGTTGGGTTCTCACCCGATCGAGATTATCAGTATATAGAGATCAATCGGGCGCTACGCGCCATGCATCCCGATGTCGTGGCAGATACGATAGCTGGCATTTTGAGCGCGGGCGGCAATGTCGCCCAAGACCCAGCAACCGACATTCTCACAATTAATAGAGAATTCACGGCGTCGGTCGCCATCGTACGCTGCCTGCATACCAATGCTGGATCGCTTCGATGGAATGTCCGTTTCGATACTAGCTTATCGCCAGACGTAACGATCGCCGTCCGCATGGAGCGATTGAACCGGTCCGTTCTCGACTATTACCTTTTGCCCAGGCTCGATATGAGTCTCCCTCAATTGAGATTGGCTGAGCACAATGGCACCTCGCTGGACTGCTACAGATTTGAAACGTTAGAGCCGCTGTTTGTCATGGCGGCTAGAACCAACCTATTGGAGGTCGCCTGATGCAAACGCAGTCTGCTCCGGAAGTCCGGGTAATACCCGTTGACAGTATCACGGTCATTAATCCCAGGGCGCGGAACAAGAAAACCTTCAGGGAAGTTGTCTGCAATATCGCCGAGATAGGCTTAAAGCGACCTATTACTGTAGCGATGCGTAATCATCCAGATGGGCCGCGATACGATTTGGTATGCGGGCAGGGCCGATTGGAAGCCTATCAATCCCTGGGCCAGAAGGAGATTCCAGCCTTAGTTGTCGAGGCAGATCCTGAGGATTGTCTCGTCATGAGTTTGGTTGAAAACCTCGCCAGGCGCCAGCATCGCGCCATTGACCTCTTGCACGATATCGAGGGCCTAAAGCAACGCGGATATCGTGACAGCGACATTGCAGGAAAAACCGGCCTCACCGTGGAATATGTGCGTAATGTCTTACGCCTCCTCAAGACCGGGGAACATCGCCTCCTGCGCGCCGTTGAAGCCGGGCACGTCCCTGTCAGCGTCGCCGTCGAGATCGCAATGGCCGACGACGTCGAAGTCCAGAGTGTCTTACAGCAGGCTTACGAGAATAAGCTCCTCCGAGGCCAAAAACTTATTGCCGTCAAGCGATTGGTAGAACAGCGACGCCTCCGAGGAAAAGGACGCAAATCAACAGACCGCGCTAGGGGGCGTCCATTGTCGGTTGACCGGCTCCTTCGAACCTATCGCGATGATACAGACAAAAAGCGTCGGCTCGTACGCAAAGCAGACACGACGCGCGGATATCTGCTGTTCGTGACAGAGGGGTTGCGCACACTTTTTGCCGACGAAAATTTCGTCACTCTGTTGCGAGCGGAAGGGTTGGATACGCTCCCTCGGAATCTCGGAGAACGACTTCAAATGGGGGGTGTCACATGACTGGTCGTAGAACTTCAGGTGCCGCCGTGAAAATTGCCTTCGAGGAAATCGGCATCCGTGTCGCCATCTCCGACATCCAGCCTTTGAAGCTGGTTTCTGCAGCTCTTAGGAGGACCCCCAAATATCTCCAAATCGCGACTTCTATCCGCGAAGTCGGAATTATCGAACCGCCTGTTATAGCGCGCGATCGGGAATCACCTGGAAAGTATCTTCTGCTCGACGGCCATCTTCGAGTCGAAATACTGAAAGAAATAGGAGCGGCAGAAGTCGGCTGCCTGATTTCTACGGATGATGAAGGATACACTTATAATAAACGCGTGAATCGTCTTGCTATCATCCAAGAGCACCGGATGATTCTGAAGGCGATCGAGCGAGGGGCTTCAGACGCGCGCATTGCCAAGGCGCTCAATATTGACGTGAAGACGTTGCAGGTGAAGAAGCAGTTACTTGCTGGGATATGTCCAGAGGCAGTTGAATTACTTAAGGACAAACACGTAACGGTCAAAGCATTTGCAGCACTTAAGAAAATGATACCACTGCGCCAAATTGAAGCTGCGGATCTCATGATCGCAATGAATAAGTACACCGTTAGCTATGCCGATTCACTCCTCGCGGCAACGCCGCAATCGCAACTCGTCGACCCTGGAAAGCCGAAAGCACCTAAGGGGTTGAGTAACGAGCAGCTGGCATTGATGGAGCATGAATCCGTCAATCTTGAGCGAGAGTTCAAGATTGCGGAACAATCCTATGGGACTGATCATCTCGATCTTGTGCTGGCAAAGGGGTATGTCAATAGACTACTCGGTAACGCACGTGTCGTTCGTTACCTCGCGCAACATCAGCAGGAATTGCTATCTGAGTTTCAGAAGATTACGGAATCGGATAACGCTGTGGGCTAACCCGCACAGGCCTCAGGCACTACCAAGCCTGATTGCATCGTGCCCAGCGGCTGAATTAGTGCAAAATATTGAATCTTGCTTCGCGTTGAAAGTGTTGAGCGATTCGAAGGGTTGGGTAGCGGGCTTTAATTTTTCTGAGGCTATGGCCAATGGCACATTCGGACTTTCGCGACCTTTACCTGCAGCACGGCTGCTGCATGGCTTATGTGGCCATCGAAAAAAATGGCGAACCTGGTATTGGCAGTGCATTCCACATTGGCGAGGGAATATTCGTCACGGCTCGCCACGTTCTGGAAAACGCAACGATCACTGAGGTTCGGGTAACAAATCCTCGTCTCTTCTACCGGTCTTCGCTTTACCCGAAAGGCAAGGATGGTAGCTATACTATCACCAAGGAGTCACAGCAGGTCACACTAGATTTTGATGGTGCTATGACCCTGACCGGCGGCCCATATTTTCATCCGGAAGCGTCCGTAGATGTTGCCGCGTTTCGCGTCGATGGCATGGCGCCCGGTGCGCCTTATGTGACGCTTGGCGGCCACTACGATGATTGGATCGGCGAGGGAGACTTCGAAACCACGGATGTTCTCCTACTGGGCTACCCGCCAATCCCGTTCACGACGGCCCCGATCCTTATTGCGGCAAAGGCCCAGGTGAATGCCGTGGTAGATTTGCGCTCCACCAAATCGCCAGTTCACTTCATTCTGTTAGCAATTCCTCGCGGTGGATTTAGTGGTGGCGTCGCAATATCCGAATATGGATTTGCTTTGGGAGTCATCACTCAAAGTCTGCTTGGCGACAATCTGCCAGCCGAACTCGGGTACTTCGCCACGACTTCCATCGAGGCGATTTACGAATGCCTCGATCACCATCAGATCCTGCCGAAGTTCCAAAAGATCGATCACGCGGCAGCGTCGGAGAATGCCTCTTCCGAGTAAATTGGGGTCGCGCACAGCAGTCGCTTCTGCCTTATTGCCCCGGCTAACAGCTCGACGGCAGGGACAGCACTAGAGTTAGACTAGATCGTCAAAGTCCTCAGCAGGGTCTATCTGAGGGAAAATCCGTCGCGCGATGAACATGCCGACAATAGGAATTCCCGGAAATCGCTCCCGTAACACCGTGTGCATCGCCCGGTAATGGGTTCCCGCGGTCAGGACGTCATCCACAATAGCTATGCGCTTTGGAGGTGGGTCAGCTAGGTCTTCGTCAATTTCGTAGATCTCTAAGAGGTCTTCGACCGTAGGCCGGTTATTGCTTTCATGAGCAGCTTCGGTTGAGGTCGTCTGTACGATCAGCTCTCGTACATCGACATCGAAGTCCGCAGGGATAGCTCGGCAAATACGGGCTATCCGGTCGTCAAATTCAGGGTGATCTGGGGCTTTGGACGGGGGAATCGGCACCAACGTCGCGCCCTTAAGCCACGCGGCGTTAATCGCTTCCGAAAGGAATCCAGAACACTCTTTCATGGCGCGCAACTTGTATTTGTACTGTGCCGAACCTTTGAGGCTCGGCTTCTTCTTCAAGTTGGAGATGAGGCTGTTGGTAGAGCCAAAGGTGTAGTCCCGGCCTGAAACGTATTCGAACAGATAAAGAATCTCATCCGCCGCATTTAGCCGCGCATGGTCCTCTATCGTCGTTTCATCGATTTTCGTGAAGTAATTAGGCAAGGTGCTTCCAAATATCGTCAGGCGTGCGAACTCTGATTGCACCCTGGTCAGCGAATCTTTGGGGCCAAGTGAGGTCGCTGCGAAGAAAACACGAGTCTAGAATGAAAAGTTTGCGACCTTGGTGCAGGGCGGCGCGCGCTTGGACGAGAGTGCCTGACGTCTCGCCAGCTTCAACGATAATGGTCGCCTCCGTGAGCGCACTCATCGTCACATTGCGTTCCGGAAAGAACAATCGGTTCTGCGGGACTTTTTGGCGCTCATAACGCAGAACTGGCACTTGCGATATGACGGTGAAATCCGCGGCAATCCGTTCTTGAAGCTGAGCGTTCTCCTTCGGATAAACGACACCCAGCGGCGTCCCAATAACCGCGATGGTACGCCCCTTAGCTTCCAATGCCCCGGTATGGGCCGCAGTATCGATGCCGGCTGCCAGCCCAGAAACTACCGTATAGTCGCGAGCCACCAGTTCGCGCGCCAACCTGTCGGCGCGCTGAATGCCGTCAGGCGTCGGGTTGCGCGTGCCAACGACGGCAACACACTTGGTTTCGGTCAACTCCCATGCGCCGCGATAGTAAAGCATTTCTACGGGGTATTTTGCATCGCGCAGTTTTCCGGGATAGTCGCCGGCATGGTGAACCCGTATTCCGAAGCGATGCACGTTGCGTTGCTTGAGGAGCGCCAAGGTCTCTGTTGCGCATTCCTCTGCTTCGCCGCGCGAAATGAAATCAGACGGGAGGGCGGCGGGATCGCGTGCGAACAGTTCCGCAACGCTCTTGAAGGTCGTTCCCTGCTTCAGCCACAAGGCTTCATAGGCGCCCAGTTCGACCCTTGGCGAAATCGCAGCCGTGGCTGGCCCACTAGTCGCCGGTGCAAGCAAATTCATGACCTTGTCGTCTCCCGTGTGCCGGTAAGGTAACGCCTATTCTTGGTCCAAACAGTCTTTCAAAAGCGCGCATCCGATACGTATGGATAGAGAACATATAGTGAACATATGCGTCAACCCGTTAAATATCAACGGGTTACGGCAAGTCGGTTCCAGCCGTCGAACCGGATGGCGAACCGAATCAGCGCTGTGGACGAGTCTCAAGCCGCTCTCTTGAGTTGGTGGTGCTTGCAGTGCTCGAACAAAATCGCCCCACTTTTCACCGCCGCCCGCTCAACCCGACAACAAACCGGTCAGATGCTCCCGATAGCGAAGCAGAATGGCTCTATCGTTGGCACCTGCTTCTATAACGAGCCGATCGATTTCCACCATTGCCCGTGGGGCTGTCATCCAAGGAACGGGTGGATCGCTTTCGACTGCTACGCGTTGGCGCAGGTCTATAGCGAGCCGGCTACGTTGCGACACTGTCAGAAGCTCAGGTTGCTCAACAAATGCCAGGCGTTGCGCCAGCCGGCGCAAACGTCCGTCTTTCAACCCACCAGCGATCTTCGGTCGTTCTGGCCAACCTGCATCGTGATAGCGAGCGAGCGTGTCTCTGTCGTCGTCGGACCAGAAGCCTTGTTCGTACAATTGCTGTTCAACGTGCGGTGATGGCGGATATGTCGGCAACAGCGCTTCGCTCGCGGCTAGTAGCCTTTGCTTGAAATCGATGTCGTCGTGTAGTCGCTGCGCAGACCGGACAAAATCTTCTGGCGGCGCATTCAGTACGGTAGCCGGGGCATCGAGCAACTCACATAGCATCGGCGCGGCGTTTGCTCTGACCCGTCTCACAGTCTCTGGCGCGCGACCAAGATGGGACACTAGCCCATCGGGTGAGAGTATGGCCAAGGCGTCGATATCGCTGGCGAGATTGAGACAGAAATGGGTGTTGGGCCGCTTGATACTTTCTCCGATTCTGGAAACGACAAAACTGGCACGCTGCGCTGTGGGTTCAAAAACGAGAAAGGCGATTTGCTCGCTCATGAAATCCAATACAGACGCTTTCTGGGAATAGCGTAGGAAGCGCGACCACAGGCCATCCGCGTCACGCGCCACGAGCTTGCAAAGAAAGTGGGCTGCTTGAACGTCGGCCATTGCCTCATGAGCGGAGTCACCAGAAAACCCGTTCGCCTTCGCGAGGGAATGCAACGCAAAGATTGGACTGCCGGTTTCACCCAAGGGAACCCGAAGGACGCCCGGACAGAGGGCGGCGCAGGCGCGCATGAGACTGAGAATATCTGCTCGCGTGTTGCCGGACGTATTCGTCAGATAAGGTGGCATAAGGCATTGATAGAAACCGTGCCGCAGAAACTCTTCGTCGAAGCGAATGGAATTGTATCCCAGGAATGTGCTGGGGCACCAAGCGCCGACGGTCTCGCGGATTTCGCGCATCATCTCATAGTGCGACCTCCGTCCTCCATCGAGGATGTCATCAATGCCCAAGCGATTGACCAGTAGGGCGCCGGGTGCCGGCACGACATGGGGGAGAAGGCGCGATCGCGTTTCGAACGGCTCTTCTATTTCCAGGTCGGTACTCGCACGAATGGCGGCGAATTGAAGAATCTGGTCGAACTGCGCGTGGGTCCCAGTTGTTTCCACATCGTAAATGACGAAGCTCACGACCGGGGCCTCGACTACCTATTGGAACCTGAAACGCATAGCCGCTTCGCTCACTTTGAATTTTTTGGCGAGCGCGGCAATCATGGCGTCATCTTCCAGATCTATGGTCCGACCGCCCAGCGCGGTCTTCAGCAGGAGTGCTGGAATCAAGATTTCCGAGGCGAAGGCATTGGCTTCGATTTCCGTCGGATCGACGCCTTCCGCGGCTAGGGCATCGCGACGTAGTGAGCCATTGTCGACATGGACCTGGGCTTCGATCTGTGGGCGATGGAGTTGGATGTGTGCAAGCTCATGAGCCAGCGTGAATCGCTGGCGATTGGGATGATGCAGCGAGTTGACGCCGATGATGGGAACGCCATCCTTGATAAACGCCATCCCGGAGAGATCGCCGTCGAATGGCGCGAACTGGATTTTGATGCCGAGGCGACGGGCAATCTGCTCTACGGGAACGGGTGGGGCGGCGATCTTGAATTGTTCAATCAGAATCGTGGCGGCGCGGCGGGCGGCCTGCACGTCGGGACGGCTCATGGCTGTCTCTTATCGGACGGTCCGGTCGCCATCGCCTGACGCACAAGACTCTGCAATTGTGCCTTCTGCGCCGGCGTGACTTTGATGTTGAGCGCGAGCGGCTCGTCACGGACGCCGCCTTCAAACGCGGCCGGCACCAAGTCCAAGATGGATGAGAGGCCCAGGGCTTCGGCGAGCAGATAGATGTGATGCAGAAGAACCTTCTGGCGCCCGGTTTCGATATTGGCGAGGGAGGCGCGGGTGAGCCCGATCCTGGAAGCGACTTCGGCCTGAGTGAGTTGAAGTTGCTCTCGGCGCTTGGCTACGGCGCGGCCCAGTAGCGGATAAACGTCCAAAGCAATCATAGCCGCACCAGAATCCGCAATCGGCGGAATGTCAACCACAAGCACACGCGACAACGTGTGTATTAAAAACATTACACAATAGTAATGCATTACATTTGACAATTGGCCCAGGATGACGCAGGTTCCTCCTCGCGCCTGCCGATTATGGGCGCGTCTCCAGCGTGAAAGGCGCGACAGCAATGACCACCGACAACTTCAAGCCCGGCTCGGGGGGCGATGATCCCGACATCGAAGCGGCGCGTGCCGATATCCAGAAGGCCGAACACAAGATCAGCGAGGCCACCAAGGAACTCGCGGAGGGCAGCGAAGATCTCCAGCGTGCCGAGGCCCGGCTGGAGGAAGCCGAGCACCACAATATCGAAGTGACCCTGATCTGGGGCGGAACCGGCGCGAGCAAGCCGGCCAAGATCCCGGTGACGGACACGGCGGGCGAGGTCTTCAAGCTGGTGTACAAGGAGTTCGGCCAGAAGCCGACCGACCAGGACACCTTCGAGGTCAACGAAAAGGACTTCCCGCGGTCGCGTTTCTCGGAGCCGGTGAAGAAGCTGGTGCATGAGTTCGGCCCGAAGCTGTCCTTCGAGGTGATCCCGCCCACCTCCGGCGCGTAACGCGATGGATTTGTCGGCGATCACGCGCGCCGCGCTGGAAGAACATTTGCCCCTCCTTCGTGACGGCGAGCATGCCCGCCGTCACGGCTGGAAGGTCGATTGGGATGAGGCCAACGGGATCTGCTACGTCGAGATGCAGCGCCACTTCGGATCGCCGGAGGTGTTGCACAAATATCTTCTGCGCCTGACCTTCAACTACTACCCGCACGAGCAACCTGGCGTCACCTTCGTCAATCCTGAGACCCGAGCCATCGGCGCAGCCGAAGAATTTGAGCGCTGGTGGCCAAACATCGACGGCAATCCCTGGATCAATGTCCAGATCAACGCGGCCGAGCCGGCGAAGTCCTATCTCTGCTTTCAATGGACCCATGAATTCACGGAAACACACGGGGCTCTTGCCGCGGACGATCCCAAGAAGTGGGACCAGGAACGGCACAACGTGGTGGGCGTCGTGGCGATGGTCCAGCGCGCGATCAGCAGCACACACTATAAGGGCTACCGCAAACAGCCATGAGCGAGCTCCCGAAAATCATCACCGCGCTGCAGGTCTCCGAAAGGATCGTTGGCGAGACGCGGAGACTATTTGAACCCTTCCGCGCGAACAGCGTCGAGGGATGCGTCCTGTGGTATGGCGAGGTTTTGGCGGACGGCATGTGCACCGTCGTTGAAGCCATTCGGCCGGAGCAGCAAAACCGGCCGCAGAACTATGCTATCTCGGCTGAGGCGATGCGCGCCGTGCGTCGCCTCGTTCGCCCGCGCAACTTGCTCCTTCTGACACAGATTCACAGTCATCCGCAGCGCGCGTACTTCTCGGAATGGGATGCTGTCAGTGCGCTCAACAAGCAGCAAGGCGCACTGAATCTCGTTATCCCAAACTTCGCAAACGTGAACTGGGCCGATCTAACGAAATTCTGCATGGTGGAATGCAATAGGGACGGCGACTGGATAGAGTGGTTGGCGGCCGACTGGCAAAGGCTGAGGGTCGTCGGCGACGCCGGGAGTTCGCTATGAACCTTTTGGACAATCTCGCCGACCGCCACGAGCGTCTTCATCGCCGACATGCCGCGTCGTTTGCAGGACATGCGAAGTCGAAAGTGGTCATTGAAGGTGATCCGGCCTTTCTGCGAAGCCGAACCGGCCAGATCGCCTGGGCGCTGACGATCAATCTCCTAGCACGCCTGTACAAAGGCATCGAAGAATTCCGGCTCGTAATTGATCCGGGGATCGAGCGCCTATCTCACGTTCTGATTCCCAACAAGGAAACGAATCTCCGGCTGGCATCACTGCACCTGCTTGCCGATCTTAATCCGAACCACTACCGCATTGCGGAGGGCTACCCGGAAGGGGACGCCCCCGAATGGGTGTTCGTGCGAATCGGCGGTGCCGCGCGCATGGACGGCAGGAGCATCGCCATAGGCGCAAATGGCTGGCGGGTTTTCCTCAATGACGATCGGTGGCGCGGCTTAGAACCGGACGACAACCCGCTGGGCGCGATCATTGCCGCTTGTCTGGGGACCGCAGCGGTCTACAAATTGCTGTACCCGCTAAGGGACGCCTCCTCCTACACAAGCCTTGTCTTCTCGGCCTATGATCACCGGATCGGACTCGACGGTCCCAATCCCGCATTTGGCCCGTTCGATCTTCCCAAGAGCTATGTCGCCGGCGCGGGCGCGGTGGGCATGGCCTTTCTGTATACCCTGGGAAGCGCGGCCACTATCCGGTCCTCGGGCGGCGTGCATCTGGCGGACCACGATGTGCTGGACGATACCAATCTCAATCGCTGCATCTTGGCGATTTTGACGGACATCACGCGGTTGAAGATCGACGTCCTGGAACAATGGTTGAGCGATCCGAATCTCGGGCTGCGCACCTACCCCGACCAGTGGCAGGCGTTCGTTGAGCGACCCGAACATAGCGATCCCAAGAACTATGAATGGGTGGTCTCTTGTGTCGATAAATATGAAGGCCGTCGGGCGGTTCAGTACGATCGCCTTCCAAGAGTGCTTCTTACTGCCGGCACCAATGACTTCCTGTTGTCGGTGTCCCGCCATGTCCTAAACGACGGTTTGGCCTGTGGGCTGTGTCATCAGGCGCGCGCACCTGTGGCGTGTAGTAAGGCGTCGGATGGCGCCGCTGAAGCTTTTGAGGAAGAACCTGACCCGTCCATTGGGTTCGTGTCCGTTCTGGCAGGAGCGCTGCTCTGTGCGGAATATCTAAAAGCCGTAGTACCGGTATTCGCAGATGGTGCAGTAAAAAATGCCGTTCGGGTCAATACGCTCCTATTTAAAGCCCGCCGCGCCGCAAGGACGAAAGATCTACAGTGCGGATGCTCGTCGAAATTTGTTGCGGCCGGCTATAGCCGGACATGGCCGACCGCTGGTTAAAGAATACGGCGCCCAAAACCACGTCACCTCCAGGCTGTGTGGGTAGATTTTCTGTTGAAATTACAGCCGCTTGAGATCGCGGTTGTTCGCTACGGATCACTCTCAACCACGGAGACTTATGCAACGAAGCGTAGATTAGCGTAGGTCGAAGTAGGACGGCGTGCAGTAGGGTAGGCGCTAGGATAGTTGTGCACCAGGATGATGGCAGAGGCACTGTGTTCCAAGGCGCGTTTGACGATCTCGCGCGGATAGACGGGCGTGTGATCGACGGTGCCGCGCGCCTGCACTTCATCGGCGATCAGGACATTCTTGCGATCCAGGAATAATACGCGAAATTCTTCAGCGGGTGCCCGCGCCATCGCCGCCATGCAGTAGTCGAGCAGCGCCTGCCAGGATGACAAAGCAGGTTTTCCGATCACCCGGCTTTGGGCGAGGCGTGCCGCCGCGGCTTCGACGATTTTCAGGTGACTGACCACGCTGTCG
>DASYDW010000093.1 GCA_036499395.1 Pirellulales bacterium | reverse complement strand
CTGTGCGCGTTGTCGCTATCCGGCTGCTATTACCCATACGGTTACTATCCATCCGCCTCCTATTACCCCGCCGCTTATTCGACGGTTCCGGCGACAGCAGTCCAGCAGGATGCCCCGACCGGGCCAGCCGATGCGCAGTCGCAACAACAACAACAACAACAACAACAAGCGCAAGGCTCGCAGCAGAACCCGCCGACCTATGCGGTTGCAGCTCCGCCCGTCTATGTGGCGCCGGCTCCGGTTTATCCCGCCTACTATCCGCCGCCGGTCTACCCCGCTTATTACGGATATCCTGGCTATTACGGGCCGTCGGTGTCGATCGGGATCGGCGGATATTGGGGTGGTGGCTGGGGACATCGCCACTGGCACTGAAGCTCGCAGATTCTTGCGGACCGGCATCGATTCCATTCGCTTCAACGCATGACGTGTATGCCAACGAAGATGCGCTATCGTGCCGGCGCTGCGCCCGGGTTGCCTTGCCGCCTAGGCCGAAATTGAACCGTTCCCGGGCGCCCTTGCATTGCGCCCGCATTGCTACTGCATTGCACCCGTATCACCGCGCACCCTCCCTCCTCGCGCAAGATTCAGACCTTCACCTCCTCCCCCTCCGGCGCCCGTAGTTTCCCTTCTTGACGTGCCCGCCCGGCGCTCTATGCTTTGGGAGGCCACATGCAGCAACCGTTTAAATAGGCGACGCGGTTCATTTCCCACATATTCCGCCAACGCCCATCCGTCCTGTCAGAGCGACGCATCCAGACTGCATAGTCGAGCGTCAATTCGAACAAAAATCAAGGAGACGTGATGTTTCACCAGCTACTCACCCCAGTCGGTAATTCGCTGTTGCTATCGTTTCTCGTTGCCGCGCTGCCGGTCATCGCCGTGCTGGTCCTGCTCGGCTGGGCACGCCGGCCGGCCTGGCAGGCATCGCTCGCCGGGCTGATCGTCGGTTTGATCGTAGCGATCTTTTTCTGGCAGTTTCCGGTCGGGCTCGCATTCAATTCGGTGGCCGCCGGCGCGGTGTTCGCCTGCTGGCCAGTCATGTGGATCGTGTTCACCGCGATCCTGCTCTACAACATCGCGCAACGCTCGGGCCGCTTCGCGGCCTTTCGCATGTGGATGATCGACAACCTGCCTAACGACCGGCGCATCGTGCTGGTCGTGGTCGGCTTTTCGTTCGGCGCGCTGCTCGAAGGGATTTCCGGCTTCGGCACGCCGGTCGCCATCACCAGTTCGCTGCTGATCCTGCTCGGCTTTCCCACGCTCGAAGCGCTCACTTTCACGCTGATCTTCAACACCGCGCCGGTCGCGTTCGGCGCGCTCGGTGTGCCGATCACCGTGCTCGGCGCGGTCACTCACCTGCCGTCCGACGTGCTCGCCAAGATGGTCGGCCGGCAGTTACCGTTCTTCGCGTTCTTCCTGCCCTTCTACGTGATCGGCGTGTATGCGGGATTCCGCAACATGCTGCGCGTGTGGCCAGTGCTGCTGGTGTCGGGCGCGAGCTTCGCGCTGACGCAGTTCGTCACGTCGAACTACGTGAACTACAGCCTGACCGACGTGCTCGCGTCGATGGTCTCGCTGATCCTGACGATCGCGTTCCTGCGTGTCTGGAAACCCGCCGCCGATCCGAAGTTCGCGGTCAACGTCGACCGCGTCGGCGAGGTGCGCGGCAAGATCGGCGGAGGCCAGGGCTGGTATCCGTGGATCATCGTGTCGGTCGTGGTGATCATCTGGACGGTCGCGAAGATC
>DASYDW010000092.1 GCA_036499395.1 Pirellulales bacterium | reverse complement strand
AAGCGTGCTAGGCGCGGGGCGCGGGCGCTTGGTGTACCATTTCCAGCGCCGCATGAACGTTTACCGAAATGTCACAGCTCAGCACGTTTCGGAAACTTGTTGCCGGGGTACAGCGATTAACGTTCGCGGTGCGAGCAGGTTCTTCCGTCCACCGGTATTCCCGTACACTCGACGCGAGGAGCACATGATTCGAAGGACGCGCATGACGGCCAGTGTTGCATCGGCCCTTCTCACGATGACGATGTCCGCGGCGCTGATCGCCCAAGGTCCGCCGAATGCGACGGAACCTGGTGCGGCGCAGTTGGCGCTGCTGAACTATCCAGCGAAGGGCGGCGCTAAGCTCACCGTGACGACGCCGGCGTTTCAGCCGGGCGGCGACATTCCGTTCGTGAACACTCAGTACCAAGGCAACGTCTTCCCAGGCCTGGCGTGGGGCGGAGCGCCGTCGTCGACGAAATCGTTCGCCGTCATTTTGCAGGATGGCGACGCGATGGTGCGCGGCGCGCCGATTCTACATTGGACCATGGTGAACATTCCCGCGGCGGTCACCAGGCTCGCTCCTGGAATGAAAGATCCGCCGAAGAATGCGCAGTTCGGGCCGAACATTCGCGGGACTGCGCAGCCGTACATGGGCCCGCGCACGCCAGCGGGACCAAAGCATCGCTATCACTTCCAGGTGTTCGCGCTCGACCGGATGATTCCGACCGAATCGAGCCTCACCTACGACCAACTCACCGCCGCCATGAAGGACCACGTTGTCGCGAGCGGCGAGGTGATTGGACTCGGCCAGGTTGCCCCAGCGAAATAGCGGACTGCTTTACCAGAAACTCGAGGATGAAGACAGCACGAGGGCGATCGCAATGATCGCCCTCGTTGTTTTTTCCCGACGTGGACTCACCGTCGTGCAGGCGCGCTCACGGTTCGACGTTGACGTCGTGTTCGATCGCGTACCGTACCATCCCAGCGACCGACGACGTGTTGAGCTTCTTCGCCAGATGCTCGCGATGGGTGTTGATGGTGCGAAGACTGACGCCGAGCGAGGCCGCGATCTCTTTGCTGGTCATGCCCACCGCGATGCGCGCCAGCACTTCGCGTTCGCGCCCTGTGAGACCGCTCGGCGCGACCGGGGCGGCGAGTTGCTGAGGATGGATCGGAGTGCGAGACAATGGGAGTATGATCGAGGTGGCTGTGCGAGACGTCGCGCACGAGAGCCAACCTAGAGACAAATCCCGATAAAAACAATCGGCTTTGTGGCAGAGACGAGGTTCGCTGATCGGCGTGCTACATAAAATGTTGTGGGATAAGTGATTGCGTAACATCAGCCAAGACGTGAACGACGCGGCGAGTCGAACGCTGGCAGACAACAGAGACGCTTATGGCCTGGAGAGGCCGCGACACTCGCCGACCATCAGCGACCCGCTTGGAACCGTGATTCGCGCGAAGGCGCAGTGACCGACACCGACGACGGCGTGATTTATAGAATACTCATCGCCCAATCACGAACGATGACGCCGCCCCCGGCGCTCATTTCCCCACCCTCCGCCCGAGAATCATCTTCACCAAGTGCTTGTCGCCCCCGGCAGTGAGGGCGGTGCCATACCCAAAATTGAATTCCCACGCGGGGCCAAGATCGAGATTCACCACACCG
>DASYDW010000091.1 GCA_036499395.1 Pirellulales bacterium | reverse complement strand
GCCAAGGTGGTCGCGGTGCAGGATCACACCGGCTCGCTGTACAAGTCGACCGGCATCGACGCGGTCGCGCTGCTCGAACACGTCGCGAAGACGGGCGGCGTGGGCGGCTTCCCGGAAGCGGACGCGGTGAGCAACGAGGAGTTCTGGACCGCCGAATCGGACATCCTGATTCCGGCTGCGCTGGAAAACCAGATCACCGAAAAGAATGCCGGAAAGATCAAGACGAAGATCGTCGTGGAAGGCGCCAACGGCCCAACCACCACGGCGGCCGACGACATTCTCCACGATCGCGGCATCCTCGTGATTCCGGACGTGGTGGCCAATGCGGGCGGCGTGACGGTGTCGTACTTCGAATGGGTGCAGGACTTCTCGAGCTTCTTCTGGACCGAGGACGAAATCAACCAGCGTCTGGAGCGCGTGATGCGCGAAGCATTTGCCGCGGTGTGGCAGGTGTCGAGCGAGCAGAACGTGTCCGTGCGGACCGCGGCGTTCATCGTCGCTTGTAAGCGGATTCTGCAAGCGCGCGAAATGCGCGGTCTGTACCCTTGATCTACGTTTGAACGGCGGCTGTGCTACTTTGCGCAAGCCACCGGCAATTCTTGCCTTAACGCCGTCCACAAGACGGCGTGTCGTACCGGCGGGCGGCATCGGATCGATGCCGCCCGTCTTTGCATATCCGGAAAAAGGCCCGCGGACGGGTCCCGAGCGCCGCGAATCCTGGGCGCCGCGGCTCCAGAGGATGCGCCCCTAGGGGACACCCTGGAAAAAGTCCCTGGGGGATACGCAACAACATGGTTTATAGCGATACTTTCAGAATAATTACTTTGCTAAACTGGCGCCGGTTCTTGCCAAGGAGATCACAACATGAAAGTTAAAAAAGCTGCGCTGCTGCTCGCGACTCTCGGACTGTTTACGGTTGGCGCGCATGCGCAGGACGCCGGCACGCTGAAAAAAATCAAGGACACGGGCGTCATTTCGCTGGGGCATCGCGAATCGTCGATCCCGTTCTCGTATTACGACGACAAGCAGAACGTCATCGGCTACTCGCAGGAATTCGCCATGAAAGTGGTGGAGGCCGTGAAGGTGAAGCTGAACATGCCTAACCTGAAGGTCAAGCTGACGCCGATCACGTCGCAAAACCGTATTCCGCTGGTGCAGAACGGCACCGTGGACATCGAATGCGGTTCGACCACGAATAATCTGGAGCGCCAGCAACAGGCCGCGTTCACGAACACGATCTTCGTGATCGGCACGCGTCTGATGACCAAGAAAGACTCCGGCATCAAGGACTGGGCGGACCTGAAGGGCAAGACGGTCGTCACGACCGCCGGCACCACCTCCGAGCGCCTGCTTCGCAAGATGAACCAGGACAAGAACATGGGCATGAACATCATCAGCGCGAAGGACCATGGCGAGTCGTTCCTGACGCTGTCCACCGGCCGTGCCGCCGCGTTCATGATGGACGACGCACTGCTCGCGGGCGAGCGCGCGAAGTCGAACAACCCGGGCGATTTCGTGCTCGTCGGCGCGCCGCAATCGCGTGAAGCGTAC
>DASYDW010000090.1 GCA_036499395.1 Pirellulales bacterium | reverse complement strand
ATGATCGCGGTCATCGGCGATTCGACACAGCAGCAGGCGTCAATCGCACTGCACGCGGCCGCCGGTTTCAAACATATCGGGATTTTGCCGGATACCGGCTTCAAGCACGGCCGCTGGCTCGACACCGTGCTGATGCAGCGCACGATTGGTGCCGGCGGAACGAAGTCACCTTAAGACTGTCGTCGATGGGCCGCGGTGTATGGGTCCCCGCCTACGCGGGGACGACAGCTAATTTCAACTTCCCACCAGCGCCAGCGACGATTTGTCGATCGACGCGCGCAGCACGCGATCAAGTTCATGGCCGCGACGCAGAATGTGACCGGTCGCGGAGATCACCGAGTAGGCGCCCTGCTTGCGCGCGAGCGAGGGATCTTTCTCGATCCGGTAAAGCGGCACTTCGGAACTGCGGCGGTAGACCGAAAACACCGCGCGGTCCTTCAGAAAGTCCATCGCGTAATCGCGCCATTCGCCGGCGGCAACCTTGCGGCCGTAGAGATCGAGAATGCGATTGAGTTCGCGGCGGCTGAACGTGACCTGGCTGGGAATTTGCGTGGGGGCGGCGCCTGTGCGGGCCAAAGTTCCACCCCCGGAAGACTGGCTTGGATCAATATCGCCAGAACCGAACGACATGCGGCGCCTCCTTTTGCTTCGAAGACGATGATCGCGCCGGCATTCGCCCGCTGCAAGGGCTTCCTGCCGGCATCAAGAAGTTCCTCTGGGCGTCGAGAGTTCCCTGGGGCGTGGGCGCGAAGCGGACGAAATCCGCGAAGTTGCAATCACGAACTCGTTAAACCGTCCCACAATAAGGCCCCATTTCGGTCAATCGCTGGTCACGCTGGGTCGGCATAACAGCACCGTTGCCTCAAGGCCCGGTCCGGTTAGTTCCGGATTCCTCAGCCCCCCAGCCCCCCGGGGCTAGCTGACCGGGCCAGTTGAGTTGAGTTTTAGCGTTAGGTTCAATCCCCTAATACTTCGGGTCGGCTTTGCCGACCCGTTTTTTTTCGCGGTTGTTGCATTGGCACGAATGCGCGCTCCTACTTCTTCACCTCTCCCCATAGGGAGACGGAGCGCGCTGGTGCGCAAAGGACGATTCGTTTCTGAAGCGCGAGTGATTACCGGAGTGCCGCGGTAGCAGCGCCGAGCATCAGGCCGGGCTTGGCGGCGTCGCCGGCCTGCACGACGATATCGACGCGGTCGATATCTGCCGGCGCATAATCGCCCTTCGACAAATCGGCGACGGGCACCGAGAAATTTGCCGCTTTACCGCTCCAGTCGCCGAGCTTCACCCAGCGCCGCACCACGTTGTTGTAGGTGAGCGTCTTGCCGGTGTTTTCACCGCGGCTGATCATCACCGGTGCTTTCGCCGTGATCGGGCAAAGCCAGACCTCGGCGGACTGGGCGTCACCGGTCGCCGACGGCACGTTCACAGTGACCTTGCCGTCGGCGACAGCGATCGTGACCGAAAGCTTGAGCGGCGCGGCGCTGCTGCGGGTTTGCGCGATGGCCTTTTCGATGGCCGCCTTATCGCTGCCGAGAACGTGGACCGCGCCATTGATGACGACTTGCGGCGTGTAGACCTCGCGGTCGCCGCGCGCGTCGGCGTAAGCGCGCTGACGCAACGTATGGCCATGCAGGGCCAGCGTGTCTTTCCAGCCGAGATAGTCCCAATAGTCCACCGCGAGACTCATCGTCAGCAACGACGGATCCTGCGCCAGCTCACCGAGCAACTTGTCGGCGGCGGGACAGGACGAGCAGCCCTGACTGGTGAAAAGCTCGACAACAGCGCGTGGCCCGGCGGCGGCCGGAGCGGTCAGCGATGTAAAAACGAGAGCGGTCGCAAAGGCGATGTGGCGATAGTTCATTCAGGCCCCACAATCCCCCATCCCGGCGAGGCGCATATAAAGCGCCTTGTCGATCACCTGCCACTCACTTCGAGGTGAGTGGCCAATCGCGTCGTGGTGGGCAAAGGCCCCGTTAATTCGCCAATTGGCGAAGCACGTACTGCAGAATACCGCCGTTCTTGTAGTAATCGAGCTCGTCCGCCGTATCGATCCGGCAGATCAGCGGCACGCGCTTGAGCGTTCCGTCGCCGGAAACGATCTCGGCAGTCATCTTCTGCCGCGGCTTGAGTTCGCCGTGCAGGCCGCGGATCGTGACCTGCTCGTCGCCCTTCATACCCAGAGTCTGCCAGGAGGTACCCTCTTCGAATACCAGCGGCATGACGCCCATGCCGATCAGGTTCGAGCGATGGATGCGCTCGAACGACTGACAAATCACGGCGCGGATGCCCAGCAGCACGGAGCCCTTGGCGGCCCAGTCACGCGACGAGCCCGAGCCGTATTCCTTGCCGCCGAACACGACGAGCGGAACCTTCTCGGCCTTGTAACGCATGGCGACGTCGTAGATCGGCGCCTTCTCTTTCGACGGGTAGTGCATCGAAAAGCCGCCTTCGACGCCGGGCAGCATCTGGTTCTTCAACCGGATGTTGGCGAAGGTGCCGCGCATCATTACTTCATGATTGCCGCGGCGCGTGCCGAACTGGTTGAAGTCCTTCGGACGCACCTGATGATCACGCAGGTATTCGCCCGCCGGGCTCGCTTCCTTGATCGAACCGGCCGGAGAAATGTGGTCGGTCGTGATCGAGTCGAGCAGCAGAGCCAGCACGCGCGCGTCGACGATGTCCTCGAGCGGCTTCGGCGTTTTCGTCATGCCTTCGAAGTAAGGCGGGTTGCGCACGTAGGTCGACCGGTCGTTCCAGGCATACGTGGGGCTGCCCTTGACGCTGATCTTGCGCCAGCTCGTATCGCCCTTGAACACGTCGGCGTACTTGGTGGAGAAGATTTTCTTGGTGACGTTCTTCGCGGTGAACTCGGCGATTTCCTTGTTCGAGGGCCAGATGTCCTTGAGGAACACCTTCTTACCCTTCTGGTCGGTGCCGAGCGCATCCTTCATCATGTCGACGTTCATCGAACCGGCGATCGAGTAAGCGACGACCAGTGGCGGCGATGCCAGATAGTTGGCGCGCACGTCCGGATTGACGCGACCTTCGAAGTTACGATTGCCCGAGAGCACCGCGGCAGCGACGAGGTCGCCGTCGTTGATGGCCTTCGAATTCTGCGGCGGCAATGGACCGGAGTTACCGATACAGGTCGTGCAGCCGTAACCGACGAGATTGAAGCCGAGCTTGTCGAGGTCCTTTTGCAGACCCGCCTTCTCGAGATATTCGCCGACAACTTGCGAGCCCGGAGCGAGCGACGTCTTGACCCACGGCTTTGCGGTGAGGCCCTTGGCGGCTGCCTTACGCGCCAGCAGACCGGCCGCAAGCATCACGCCCGGGTTCGATGTGTTGGTGCAAGACGTGATCGCCGCGATGACGACGTCGCCGTGGCCGATATCGTATTTGCCGTCTTCGACCGTAACGCGCTTGGCCGCTTC
>DASYDW010000089.1 GCA_036499395.1 Pirellulales bacterium | reverse complement strand
TCAAATGTGATGGATCGGTCCATTTCTTTCCCGTCTCTGTCGACATGCAATTACTCTCGAGCCTTGCCACCATTGCGGCCGGCGAATCCGTCATAAGTGCAGACGACTAAAGTCGGCTAGTGGGTCCAAGCTATGAATAGGCGTCGGGGATCGAACCCGCGAACCGATTTTTGCAACCAATACGATGGCTTACAGTTAGAGCGTAGCGACTCGCCGCGCGCAGCCCCTGTGCAGCACTTGGCCGTAAACGATGGTCATTCAGTGGCATCCGAGGGCACGCTGCCCGCGCCTCCTCGATAATCTGCTCCACAGTCAGGGGCCCGTGTTAGTTTCCCGTGCCCGAAGCATCCTGCCTTGGAGGAATGAAGCCGCGTCTCCCAGTGTTTCCGCCAGTGAACTTAATTACGTTTGCAAATCTATCGACGTCGTCTGGCGGGACATCATTCTCAAGGATAATCACTTGCACCGCTATTTCGCGAGTGGCCAAGGAACGATAAAACATATCCTTTACTTCTGTTGAAAATCCCCCCTCATCGTCGTCCGGTTCCCGATAGACAACGAGGGGCGAATCAATCGTCACCGTTGAGGGGTGCGGCATGTCGCGATGCGCACAATAATCTGCCAATGCAATATTGAACGCTGAATGCGTAATCGCTCGCACACCTTTGCCATGTCCCGCACGCTTTCGGCCGGAAATCACTAAATCCTGATCGTCTTCACTGAATACGACCCGGTCTAAGCCCGGAAAGTTCCACGCTTTGAGAAGTGCCTCATTTTCCTGACTGAACTGCTCTGCTTCTCCGACGCTATCAGCAGATACCCCACCAGAGGAAGCGTTGAACAATGCCGCCTCGACTCCGTCAGCCATTTGATCGAGTTCAACTATTTGGTCGTGAAGTTCGATCACTCTCAGAAAAGCCGCACGTCGTTCCTGGCCTTCTTTGAGTTGTTGAATAATCTCTTGGAGTCTCGGCTTCGCCTCACTTTCTAACTGTTCTCCAATATCGCGCAGAGAGTTGCGAAGGCCGCTTAGACCAGCTTGAAGCGAAGAGAGTTCCTGCTCGTTCTCGTTCAGTGTTCCACCTAAATCCGCTTTTAACTCACGAGTACGTTTAGCTTCCGCCTGAGATGCGTTGGCAACAGTCGCCGGCGCAGCGCTTTCAGAGTGGAAATCAGCGGCATGATGTTCCGGCGATGCACCGCATACAGGGCAGCGATTCTCCTGTAGCTGATCCAGCCGAAATCCCACTTCCGCGATTGACTCTAAACGCCGCAGGTCAGATGTATATTGCTGGTCCAGGAGCACAAAACGGACTTGTAGCTGTTCAATGACCGCGATACGCGACTCTACTCGGCGGACGTCGTTCCATGTATCGCGGCGTGAAGTCTCTAGGTATGCCGCCGATTGCTGGCGTGAAGCCAATTCAGTATTCAATTCTAGGAGGTAGTTGTCAGCTTTAGTAAGTTGGTCGCGTAGGAGGTCGCCCGTGCCTTCAACTCCAAGTGATTTGATTCGCGACAAGAGGCTTTCGCG
Source organism: Pirellulales bacterium (assembly GCA_036499395.1). Lineage (NCBI taxonomy): Bacteria > Pseudomonadati > Planctomycetota > Planctomycetia > Pirellulales > Pirellulales bacterium. Next base: position 45,681 of record DASYDW010000089.1, on the reverse strand, counting down.
AACCTTGTCAATCACTTCGTTCTTTCCCGACTCCTTTTGCTTTGCGATGCGTCGGTCCGGCTCCTCACGGATAGCTGAATCATCAACTCCTGTTAGCAGTAGTCGGAACACGTTTTTCTCAACAGTCGCAGTCGTAAACTGACCAGTCAAAAGCGGCGAGCGTTTCGTTATGATCGACTCTTCATCAACCACGATAAGACGCGCAATATCCCGAAAGCTCACCTTCCGAGTCGTGCCACGGGTATTTGTTCGGACCAGCTTTCTGGCTACTCCGGATAGCTGGAGTAGGAAATGCGAGACGGTGTTTTCGCTGTTCGGATCATGCGTTGCGCTGAGAATGACCTCTTCTCGTCCAGGAGAAGTCAGGGCGACAGACCCTCCACGCAGCCCCCTAGACAGCGTGTAAGCGCCATTGTCATTTCGACTGATAAGGGATAAGTGAACCTCCTGATAACCTTCGGCCTCAGGGATTGGCTCAGGAGATTTACTGCCGCCGAACATGAAATCGATGCACTGCGCGATAAAGGTTTTGCCGGTGTCAGATGGTCCGGCAATCACGTTCAACCCATCTTCGAGCTTGACCGAGGCATCTGGTAGCCCGAGTCCGCTCAAGGTCAATCGCGTCAGATAGAATCCATAACTACTCATTCGTCATCCTCTAAATGGAGGACTGATTCCATCTCGAACTCGGCACCCCACACTCCGATGTTGATTTGAACCACCGATTGAAGTTCTGCATCTGACTTACCACCGTAAGTCGACTGCAACCATGTCGACCGGTTACGCAAACCAGAGACGTATTCGGCATCAATCGCATCCAGGAAGCTTGAGGAAGTTTCCGTCGCCGCATAGCCTACGCCGCTTCCGTCATACCGGATCTCGACCAAGCCCCGGCTGTAGAACAACATCAGGCCGGCTTGAAGAGCATTTCTGCGCACGAGAATTTCGCCACTTCTGTGAGGCGTCTGAGGATGAAGTCCACGAGGTCCCGCTGGAAGATCGTCCGAGTGGACAACGAAGTAGTCGAGAATAACGAGTCTTTCTAAGGTGCAGGCGTCAGGAAACACGTCCGTCAAAAGGACGAGTGCTCGTAGACCGACCTCAACTGGGCTGTTGAAAAGGACGAGTTGTCGATCAACCATGCTCATTTGATCCACCTCAACTTGTCGTCATTTGCTAGCTGATGGCAGATCCCTCCTCGGTCTCGGATGGTCAGACGGCTCACTAAGGCGTGCGCCGTTAGCTGGAGCGAGCGCGCGATCTTGACGACCGCCAAGACACGACGGTATCCGTTGTCATGAGCGGCCCGTATCTCATCACCGATTCCGCTATGCAGTTCATCCTGAAGACGTTCAAATTCACCGGGAGGCAATGTATCCCTTGAGAACGCTCGCAATGATTCGGCGCTGTAGAACTCACGGCGCGAGTCGAGAAGGTGCGCCTTCAGTTCCTCGTCTGATAACTCGTCCAGTCTCGCAATTACGCGATCCAGATGGGAGCCATAGGCGTCGAGCAGATGCCGAATGTATGTAATCTCTTCCGCTGTCGGAGTGTCAGGGAGAGTAACGATGGGAGGACGTGCGGGCAAGCCTCCTCCGAAGCGAGCGACATGCCATCTTGTTTTTGCATGACCATCAATGATGCGAAGCGGTGGTATAGCGTCGAAGATCGAGAAGTCGAGTTCATCAAGGTGTGCTCTCAGCGCCGCATCAAGTGGTGTCGGCCCCGTCTCGGTAATGGCATTCAGGCAATAGGTATCCCAATTCTGAATCAGTTGGCTCCTCAGCTCCGCCGCATTTCTGAGAAGGCGCGACAATTTGTTACCCGCTCCTCGAGGTGCAACGAAGGAATACCTGCGCGGATAGGCGTATTCTCCTCGATACGTGTAATAGACCAGTTTGCCTAGCTCTACCCAAACATCAGAAGGTGCGAGCGGCGCACGGTATTGCTTGCACTGGTAATTATCCCAAGCTCCCGTACCGCACTTGCTAATTCCGATGACGTCGCGGCCACAATCGCCGGTCCCGCCACAGCGTTCGACTCGTTCATACTCAGATCGGAGGCTATCAGCCCACTCTAAAACGAATTCTTCCCACTGCTTAGGCTCAAATATCCGAATTCGTTCGATGGCGGGAATGGGCTGTCCCGCATGCACGAAATCACTTGGGGTCGCGCTGTGGTTGGCCGGCAAAGGTAGTGGAGTTGGAGCTATGCTTGATGCCATCGCCCGCCCGTGTGGTTTGCCAAGTCAATGAAGGGCCAGATGTGCGAATATCTCTGCTTGCGACATTGCCGTCGTGGCTGCGCCGCCATCGCCCCCAAAGTCAGAAGTCTGGAGCGGCCCAAAATGGCTGGCCCGGTGGATTACATGCGGCCAGTATACAGATGGCCGGTTGGATCGCGTAGTAGCCCGAAAGACAGGTGGCGTAGAGGAGCTAACTTGCTCCGGCAACAAATGTTGGGGCAGAACTGATCGTTTAATTGCTATCCGACAGAAGGCTTATCTGGCGGCGACGAGATAACTAGGATGAGGTCAGACTCGATTTAGTTGAAAAGACGCTTATAAGTGCCCTCCAAATTCGATTCTGCCGGTCGATTGCGCTATGTACCCCTGACCACTTCTTCATGAATGCCAATTCATTCATTCCTCCGGCCGATATTCCGAGCGGTGGTCGCATCGCCTCGTAGAAATCAACTAACTAACTCATTTTCCAGAGGAATCGAACGGCTTGACCAGGATTGTTGTTCGACTCGATCGCTTAACGACATCTTGAAGTGACCGTGTTTTGATCCTCGCCGCCGTCGCCATGCGCTGTGTGGGCGCGCTCCGGCGTCGGGATCAGGAAGGCAGTATTTGTATAAGAAAGGGGAACGGCGTAACTGTTTGATTTCGCTGAATCCGAAACGACAGATTTGGGCGGTAGACCGTCACGAATGGACGGTGGACCGACAAAAATCCCTTGCGCCTTTGTCGGTCGTGTGCCAGTGCGCTGTCTGTGAAGTGACAAAAATGGAGGACAAAAATGACGGATGAGCGCCAAGCAGAGCAGCAGGTTGTTGAGCTGCCCACAAACCAGCTCAGCGTGAAACGGGGCTTCCCCATCTACCGCACTAATCCAAGCGTCCCATCCGCGAACGGGATACCCACGCGTAACAGGCGGTTTCAGGTGCCCGGTGGCAAGGCCTCGATGATCGTCGACAATAGCACTGGCGAACTCAAAGGTATCGGCGGCATGGGATTCTGGTGGGACGAAGAAGTGGACACCACGCGATTCGTCAAGATGTTCCTTGATGGGATCAAACAAGCGGCTGGTCTCTCGAAGACCGGCATCCAGGTATTTGAACTCGTGTATCTGCAGATGCGTGCCAGCCCCGGCTCCGATGAAATCAAGCTGAATCAGTACGTCGCGAAGGACCACGGCATGAGCGACCGCACGTATCAACGGGGCGTACGGGAGCTGCTGGAAAAAGAATTCCTCTACCGCAGTGCCAGTGACGGCGTCTTCTTCGTCAACATCCGCTTCATGTTCAACGGAGACCGGCTGGCGTTCGTCAAGTCCTATCACCTCAAAGGCTCCAGCAGGCAGCATGAATTGCCGCTGGCCGAGGTGCAGTCTCTGCCCGCTCCCTCTGACTGAATCAGGAAATATAGCCGTTGGTTCTGAGCCACGGCTCAATGGCTTCTTCCAGGATGTCTTGCAGTGTGTTGGGTTCAAGGCCCTTCAACTGCCGCTCCAATGAGGCGCGTTTCAGCGCCTTGGCAAAGTCTTCTCGCATTCGCGTGCTGATCGGCACCCGGTTAATCGTGGGGGTTGTCGGGGTCATGTTCTGCGGCGGCTTGACCTTCTCGCCGTAGACGAAATCCTTCTCCGCTTCGTTGTCGATAGGCGGGGGCGTCGATTGCAGTCCATCGATGAGAGAGCGTCGATCGGCCATCCCTTCCCCCCTACGCTTTCGCAACGTCTCGTCTAGTGATGACGCGGTTCTTGGCCACATTCGGCAAGATCTCGCGGAACAACGCATCGACTTCGTTGGCGGCGTCACGGGCGCGGGCTCCCATGTTCCACACGACGGCCCCCTGCCCCGGTGCGTCGGCATAAATCTGCCGCAGGATCATGGCATTGGTTGCCAGCGGTAGCGATAGCGCGGCGGCGGCGTCTTTCATGTCCTTGGTCAGTCGGTAGTGCATGCCGATCATGCTCAGCACGATGACGGCTTGGGGTACTCCCTTGCGGATGTCCTGGGCTTGCCGAAGCACGTCGGTGGCTTTGGCCAAGGCTCTGATTTCCAGCATGCTGGCCTTACATGGCACTATCGCCAGGTCGGCTCGCAACAGTAATGCGCGACTGGTCTCCGTTTGGCTACCCGGGCCATCGGCGACGATGAAGTCCGCGTCCTGGTTCAGATTGGGTAATTCATTCAGAATCACATCCGGGTTATCGAGGCGCACAGCCTTGATTCCAGGCTGCGCCTCGCGAATCCACTCCGAGGACGATTGCTGCGTGTCGCAGTCGGCAAGAGTTACGCGGCAGCCCTGCTCATGGAGCCACGCTGCCAGGTGGACGGCGAGTGTCGACTTACCGACACCGCCCTTGGAATTTGCGATCGTAATAATCATCTTCAACGGATAGCACGATTTCATGCAAACGTGCAAGCACGAAATCAATCTGGCAGGATGACAGCCTTTCAGGCTTGCTCGCTGGCAATCATGCACGATTGCTTGCTTGCCATCTGGCAATCCATCTGTCCGACATTCTGGCAAGACAGATTTCTTGCTGGCTTTCATGTCGGCAAGCTGGAAAGCCAGCCATCTTTCAAGCTTGATTGATGGCTGTCATGCAAATTTCACCGTGAAATTCCTCCTTAGCACTGCTAAGGGAAGACGTCTGCAACGTAGTTGCGTTTGCCAACATTCCAGTTTGGTCATTCAACTCAGGTTTCAGCTAGCCTGACTTTTCTTTGGAACGCTACTCTAGCTTCAGTCCGAAATGGGTCAGAATCACCCGTCTGTCTGCGCCGTTTCGGCGCGGCTTTGAGGCTGACGACAGCTTGCGACAGGGCTGCCCGCTACGGAGACCGCGCAAAATTGGCGATCGCGGGTCCACCGGCGGATGCTATTTACCCGAGGAGGAGCATTGTTGAGTTGAATTCGATTGCTCAAAAACCATGCACACGTCGTGCAGGCCGGGGATAAATGACGAACGGTAGACCTTGCGGCTGCTCGATGCGCCATGGCTGAAGCGGATAATGTCGGTGCATGTCTGCTTCAGACCGCACTCGAAGGCCAGCCGCTTGGTGTGATAGGTCAGTGGCACAAAGCCTGCCTCACGGTCACAATAGTCCCCCATCAGGATGGCGAGTTTGCCGTTTGGATTCAGGGCCTTGGCGCAGTTGCGGATGAACTGGCCGTAGCGACGCAGCGCCGGTGCCCGCTATAGGTCGCGAGGGTCGTCAAATAAAGCTTATGTGGCGCACCACATAAACTTTATTGTGTGGCAAACGTGATTATATGGTGTTGCCACGAGCGGTCACGGTAAATCAGGCGTGCGCACTGTTTGTTGCGCCGCACAATTTTCTCCTCTGCCATCGACGAACCAAATTTCCTCTACCCTCTGGGGAGGTTCGACCATGTTTGATCAGCTTTTCAGTTTGCCGGCGGTTCGTGCCAGGCATCGTAACGCTCCGCTTGCCGATGAACGCATTCAATTTCTCCCGCACGCTGCCGACCTCGGATTGTCTCGGAGAACGCTGCTGGAATTCGCCCCACTGCTTCTTGTCATCATTGAAGGGCTCGGCCTGGCGAACAGCCCCGGGAGTGCTCATCACGCTTTTCTCGGAGTGCCATCAAAGGATTGACTGGACGACACTGCCGCGCTGCAATAGTGCTTGCGGGACGAAAATACCCAGCCAAAACGGAGGGCCGACCGGGGCTTGTCGGATTACGAGTTACTTGGCAGTGCTATGCTACGCCCGCCGAAACTTCTTCCGCAGGGTGACAAAGCCCAGGCCGACAACACCTGCGACGCCGAGAACGAATGTCGATGGCTCTGGCACCGGTGTGAAGTGGATGTAGTTCGCAAGGTTGTAGGAGGTCGAAAAGGTCTCGCCCGTATACGAGCTGCTCAGTCCTGCCAAGGCTAGGATCTGCTTATCTGTGTACAGCGCCAAATGCGTTCCATAGGCGATATTAATGGCTTCCATCCACATATTGCCAAGGATGGCGTTGCCCACGATTCCGGGGTGCAAGCCGTCCATCCAAAAATCGTGGGGGTCAGATCCCGAATCAGTCAAATCGATGGCGACGCCACCAACTTTCAATTGGCCGGTCGCGTAGATATTGTCTCCCAGCGTATAAAAGTCGACGAACGGAATGTGCATTGTCTGGGCGTACGTCAGCAATTGCGAATTAATGTTGCTGATGGTCCCTTGCACCCTGGCAATCGCGTCGGGATCGCCGATCGACTGCCCTTCCGGCGTCAGTGACACGTCTTCTACGCTGCCGAGCAGCATCCCTTGTATGCCAGCGGCAAACTCTGTGTTCACGGCCGTCTGGATATTGTTGACTACCGAATTTTGGAAGGCCGTGGTCTGAGCTGGCGTCGCTGTTCCTGCCGCAATCGCCAATGCCGCGGACGTTCCCCAATCGTCATTGCCGACGAAGGTAATTCCTAGTGTGACCTTTCCAGCGGTAACATCTGCGGCCATCTTCGTCTGTTGACCACCGCTTAGAAGGGTCGCAGAAGTCGCGCCGCCGACTGCATGATCGTAGGGAAGTCCACTGCCGCCAAAGTTCAGCCCTCGGTTGGTCTGCAATTGAGCAGGCCATTTGTACGATGGCGATGAGATGGAACCACTATCGCCCATGACGCCGATTCCATGTAAAATGTCGGCGTGGGCGGACGTCGCGCTGCCAGCAGTGACAATCACGGCCAGCAGAACGACAAGGTGACGACCGTAGTCGCGATGCGGGCATCCCTTCCTAGCAAATAACAGCAGGCCAATGCCCGCGATTATCGCCATCGCCCAAGTGGCAGGTTCTGGCGCTGCGAGCAGTACGTAGGGTTGGATGTTGTAGTAGGTCGTCAGATTGTTAGGGGTGTAGCCGGCGTTCTTGACGATCTGTTGATCGGACAGGATGGGCAACGACAGCCCCCACTTCAGGTTAAAGACCGTGTCGACCATGTTTGCGATCAGACCCTGACTCCACACTGCCGGATGATAGTCATCGGGCGCTGTAATGGTGGTGAAGGTGTGACCTCCGAGCGTGAAGGGCGCCGTTAAAGCGTGGCTCAATGAGTACAGATCGAGCACTGGCACGCCGTGGGACAAAGCGTAAGCGTCGGCCTCGCTATTGGTCAGAGCAATGGCGGCACTGAGCTGCTGCAACTGCGCCGGCGTGATTCCGGCGCTTGCCGCTTCGGATTGCACGAGCGGCGTGACGGTGATATCGGGGATATTGCCAAATACCTGATGCACGGAAGGACCGGCGGCGGCAACGCCCGCAAGAGCGGTTTCGATGTTGGCCGTGTAGGAGTCAGCGAAGCCTTGAGGATCACTGAGAATCTGGTCCAAATTGCCGGTGACGTCGTTGCCGCCGATGATAAGCACCGAGCCATCGAGCTTGTTCTGCGAGGCGAGGGTCTCGACGCTCGGCAGTTGGCTGTTGACGACGTCGGTCGAAGTTGCCCCTCCCACCGCCTTGTTCTGGAAGGAGAATTTGCCGGTGGCATTGAGTTGCGCCACCCAATTGGGCGAACCACCCGAGACGCCGCTGCCAGCGCTGATGCTGTCACCCATCACCGCTAACCGGAAAGTGGCCGCATCCACGGCCACTGGGCAAGTGATGATGATCAATGGCACTAGAATTGAGACCGCCGGGCGCAAGGCTCGATCAAGCGCATGGCGATAAAAAGGTTGTGTTGAGTTCAAGGTGGAATGCATTGGCGTTCTCCGAGTGGTGACTCAAGCAATGGTCGATCAATAGTGGCCAGTTGCCAAAAGAGTTGCTGTGCCGCAACCTCGTCGCTACTTCTTAGGGAATTCTCGAATGATGCGGAACAATTCGACCATCCGGTCGTAGTACTCCGCCTTATCCAGAACCGTCGCGTTATCTACCAGGTAGGATTCGAGCCGATAACTGGCGTCTGTCTGAGGTGCCTCACTGATCAAGACAAACCGGCACCGGCCGCGTTCGGTACCATTGACGCGGCGAGAAAGTTCCAGGCGACGAATCGCCTTGTTGGACTCGTCGATGTCAATTTGCGCGGCGCTAAACTCCACCATATTGCCCTTCTGCTTGGGGATGGCGTCGATCGTTTTCACGCCCTTGCGCTGGTTTTGCATTCCTTCAGAAAATGTCAGCTCGCAATCCCGAAGAATCTGGTCGGTGAGGTGCTTGAGATCGAGGCTCAAGTAGGACAGCAATGCGTTAACCTCGGGCGGGATCTCTTTCGATTCGAAAGACAGGCCCTTGTCCGCCGCGGAGACGACCCATACCCGTCGTTGCTCGTCTTTTCCCCATAAAACGTGGTTATCGCCACGAGTGAACTCGACGCGGTACCGATCTCCTCTAGTCCATAGCCGCGCCTCGTCGAGCGAACTCAGAATCGGCAGTCCGGCGGCGTGCTCGATCGTGATTATGTATTCGCGATCGGTATTCGTATTGAGTGCCGCTTGCGCCGAGCGAACAAGTGCATAGGCCTGCACCGGAGAGGCCGAAAATAGCAGATAACTGGCGACACCCCCGATGACGAGCAGACAGGCTGCTGCGAGACTCACGCGCAACGAAGTTCGACGGATGAGCGCTGCCAAGAAACGGGATTTCTGCTGTGCAACGAAATCGCCTCCGTGTTGCGCCAGTTGTTCGCAAACGCGCGATTCGATTCCCAGGACATCGACGTCTTTCGCGTCGGCTTCGAGTGCTGCCCGAATCAAACGTGCAATCTCGTCGTTGGGAACATCGCCGCTCATTCTTGACCTTCGGTGCCTTGCACGCCTCGCGCGCGGAGAAACTCGGCCATCGCTGTACGTGCCCGATGGATTATCACTCGCACGTTACTTCCACTAAGCGACAGCATGTCGGCAATCTCGTGCGTGTTGTAGCCGAAGCTCCATAGTTCGATCGCTGATCGCTGCCGAACGGGAAGCGCAGCCAGGCCGAGATGCACGAGTTTTCGCATTTCCTCCGCTATGGCGAGGTCGGGAGGCACCATGGCCGCTGCATCCTGCAACTCCCACTTGCCGTCGGTCGAGGCGCGTCCGACTTCATCAAGGCTCATTTCGCCACGCTCGCGCGATATGGCATTCATACACGCATTGGTGATCGATCGGAACAAAAGTCGACGTCCGTCGCGCGGCAGGTTGTATCGCGCAGCAGTCAGTAACAGACGACAAACACACTCTTGCACGATGTCGTCTGCCTTTTCGCGATTACCCAGCAGTGAGGCGGCGTAGGCGACCGCGCCCGGCAGTGCGTGCGTGATCCACGAATCCAAGCGAAGACCTCAATAGTAAGCCGGCCGTCGCCAGGCGACCGAGTCACCAGCGCCTTGATGCCCGGCAACTCCAATCTTCCCAATCCATACAACACACCACCAGGAAAAATGTTACGTCGAGCGTGTGCCAGGTTGGCTGGTGGGCTGGCAAGAAGGTCAACGGTTTGACTGCGGACAAGGGAAGAGCGACAGGAAGTCCGGGTGTTGCCACCTTTCCGTAAGTGATGTCTGAGTATGAAGATAGATAACAAAGAAGTGGGGTGATAGCATTTGAACTCGGATGCGAAAACTGTTCGATTTGCAGCACTCGTCGCCGCAAGCCGTGGCGTCCGCGAATCTTCGGGCAACGAGCTCTGAGAACTCATCTCGTAATTCAAAGTCCCGCATCACCGTCAAATCGGCGGTTTTCAATTTTGCAGCACGTAGCAGTTCCGCTACCTCGACCAGGACCGAAGAGCTTCGGAAGTGCGCCCTCACAGAAAGCTGCACCGATAATTATGTGGCTTCCACTCTGGGCTGTCACCTCGCGTCCCACTGGCAATCTCGGCGGACACCACATAACGCTCTTCGCCACACAATACAGCTTTTGTCTCCAGTAGGCCGGGTGCGCCAAGATGACGTCGACTGCCTCGCATGCCGCAAAAGCATCGGGATCGCAGGCATCGAAGCCGTCGTGGATGTCCCAGGACATGCACGTGATGCCCAGTTCGTCGCACACATCGCGGCACGTCCCGGAGCCAGCCATTGGGTCGCAGACCAGGCACTCCGGCCGGAAATATAGCAGCAAGTCCTTGATCAGGTTGCCGCCGCAGTTGCCTGGATAACTTCGGTCACCATATTCGCCAGCTCGTGAATTGTGATAAAGGCTCGTAAGGGGGGGACGGGGATGGCGTTGTCCGGCGCCAGCGGCAGCTTGGCGTACCGTCTGCGGACGGTTGCCCAGCTTGTTGGACGCGGGCCGGTGCATTCGAGCGGCGAACAGCGGAATGATGCAAGCGGTTGCGTTCATTGGCCGCCTCCCTTTGTTGATTCGGCGACAAATATCTCGAAGTCGCCGTAGTAATTGCCTCGCCATTTCACCATGTCTCGCGTGGTGTCGAGCCAGAGTTCGTCGCACGGGCGCGTGCCGTAGATACGGACCGTCGTCAGGTAGGTCATGACGACGGCGGACAACGGACCGAAAGTCGGGCCATTGAAGCCCCAGTCGTCCATGTCCTCGTCGGGGTCCTTGCGGCCGTGATAGAGCCGCAGGTAGAGTTTGCCGGCGGTAAGTCGTCGGCCAACGCGGACGACGAGGCTTCGTGTGGTCTTGCTCATAGTCGGATTCCTTTCCTTGTCGGGTTAAAAACACCGGAGCGGGCGTCCATGCCCGCCCCGGCCGGTGAGCTACTCCTTCTTCTCGGAGGCAATCCGGAGCACGATGCGGCCGTCGAGGGGTACGCATTCGAGCTGGACATTGAAGCCCTTGCCGTCTTGGTGAGCCCAGGCAGAGCCGATACGGGTCCAGAACGCCTTTCGACCTTCGCGGTCGCGTACCTGATAGGCGACGTGGCTCGGCGCTTTGCTGGCGGCGGTTTCGTTGGTGTTCGTGTCAGTCATGGTCTTTCTCCTTCGTTTCGTTGAGTGTTAAGGCCACGCCCATCGCGGCCTTGCGGGCGCCACAAACGAAGCGGACCACCCGGAGCCTTTTGAAAAGGCGTTCCTGCCAAGTGGAAATTTTCGGAGGGGCCACGTCTGCACAGAGCGCCAGCGCAGGAAGATGGGGAGGGGGCCGCAATTTTCTGCTTGCGGGACCGGCGACGCTTCGTAAGTGCCAAGCAAGAAGGCCGCGGGCGCGGGCGGACTCAAGCGATTGAAATCGAAGGAGACACCTGGTTGCACCTGACACGTAACCGATTGATTTGACGCCAGACAGTGCCAATCAGAGACACGCGTTGTCAGCGGTCCGCGTTAACGAAATGTCAAAGGTCTGGGCCGTACAATGAAACATGCTGAGGGTCATTCAGAGCAGAAGCGTCAACCACGCGAGAAGCTACTTCTCGACGGCAGATTATTATTCCGAGGGACGAGAGACGGTCGGCCGGTGGCGCGGCGAGGGCGCCCGCCTGCTGGAATTGGACGGCACCATTGAGCAATCCGACTGGAACGCGCTGTGCGACAACCGGCATCCGCAGACCGGCGACCCGCTAACGGTTCGCAATAAAGATGACCGCACGATCGGCTATGATTTCGGCTTCCATGTGCCGAAGTCCGTCTCGCTACTCTATGCGACGACGCGCGACGAACGGATCATCGACGCCTTCCGCGACGCGATGGATGGCACGATGCACGACATCGAAGAAGAAATGGCAACGCGCGTCCGCCGTGGGGGCAAGAACGAGAATCGGACCACGGGCAACATGGTTTGGGGCGAGTATATCCATCTCACCTCGCGGCCCGTGGACGGTGTCCCCGATCCGCTGCTGCACGGGCACTGCTACGTTTTCAACACGACGTTCGACACGGAAGAACAACGCTGGAAGGCGGGCCAGTTCCGCGAACTCAAGCGGGATGCACCTTATTTCGAGGCGGTGTTTCATTCACGGTTTGCGCACCGGCTGGGGGAGATGGGCCTGCCGATCGAGCGAACGGCCAAGGGCTGGGAGCTGGGGGGCGTCGACCGCGACCTCGTGGAAAAGTTCTCGCGGCGGACGCAGCAGATTGAAAAGCTGGCTAAGGAAAAAGGAATCAGCGATCCGGAGCTGAAGGCCGAACTCGGGGGCAAGACCCGCGAGCATAAGCAGAAGGACCTCAAGTTTGAGGAGCTGCAACAAATCTGGCACGACCAGATGACCGAAAATGAACGCGCCGCGCTCCACACACTGGCGGAAAGGCTCGGTGATGACGCTGAGCCGACCGACCCCAGCGCTTCAGCGCGGGCGATCGACTATGCGACCGGCCACGTATTCGCCAGAAAAAGCGTCGTACCTGAGCGACATTTCCTGGCCACGGCGCTCAAGCACTCGGTCGGCCAGGCGACGGTCGAGGAAGTCGAGCGCGCGGCTGATCAAAGCGGCATCATTACCGGCGAGCTGCGCGGCCGGCGGATGGTGACTACCCGCGAGGTGCTGGCCGAGGAACAGCGGATTACCGAGTTTGCCCGTGAAGGCAGGGGCACGTGTAACCCGTTCGTGCGTCCATTTGACGACTTTCACGACGAGGCGTTAACTCCCGAGCAGAAGGGGGCCGTAAAGCATGTCGTCGAATCCCGCGATCGGCTGATGATCCTGCGGGGCGCGGCGGGCGTCGGCAAGACGCGGCTCATGTCCGAGGCGGCTCGCGCCATCGAGGAGAGCGGAACAAAGGTCTTTGCCTTTGCCCCATCGACCGATGCGAGCCGCATTGTATTGCGAAACGATGGTTTCAAGGACGCCGAAACGGTGGCTACCTTGCTCGTGAATGACAAGCTGCAACAACAATGTTCCGGACAACTCATTTGGATCGACGAAGCGGGGCTCATGGATTCTCGAACAACGGCCAAGGTGTTCGACCTGGCCGATCGGATTGACGCCCGCGTCTTGCTCTCGGGCGATCGCTATCAACATGGCTCAGTCGCGCGTGGTGATGTGCTGCGGATGCTTGAGACCGAGGCGGGGATTACGCCGGCAGAGGTTAATCAGATCCAGCGGCAGGAGCGTCGCGAATATCGGGCGGCGATCCAGGCCCTGAGCGAGCACCGCATTGGAGAAGGCTACGCCGCTGGTGGAAGCCACTTGCGTAGTCACTCCTTTGACGACCGTGTACAAGCTGTCACCGATCTTGTGTCCGTTGGAGTCGGTGGTGGGCCACTCGTAGGCAACTATGCCGTTTTGGCTGATCGCCGGGTCGGCTACGTTTCCGTCCAAAAGCACGCTACTGGACGCCAGGGTTGAAATCGCGCCGTTGTTGTAGTAGTAGACTCCTGCACCAGGCCCATCATTATGGAAGGCTGAATAGACGACCGCGCCCGAATCGCTGATCATTGGCGCGTGCGAATAATCAGCGAACGTGGATGACCCGACGGGAGCTCCGCCCGACACGATGGTGGTTAGCGGAGCGCCTGCGCCGGTCACAATGCCCGACGTGTTTGGCGCCGAGAGGGGTGGCAGCGTGCGAGCCCAAAACGCCACTAAATTAGTATCGTTAATGGACGGCGCCGCGCCAGAGGTGCCGGCACCGTATACCCCGAAGTACGTTGACGAGGCTACGACAGTCGTTAACGGACCACCATTGCCAAGCTCCAATACGCCGTTCGCACTATCCACAAACGCAACGGTGCCAGCATTGTTGATCGACGGAGTCGAGAGCCCAAGCCCTCCGAAAGCGTCGGACGTGGCTACGGTTGTAATATTGTAAGTGCCGGCGTGGACGGTGTCTGAAGTGCCAAATAGTGCGGCGGCCGGAACGAGTGCGAGCGTTAAGAAGTTGAGTGTGCGCATGAGATCTCAGGGTTGAGTGTGAGTGTAGAGACGATGCTCCTTTTTGGCCGGTGCGCAAGGGCACTGGAGAACGCGCCGCTAGTGTTCGCCGGCTGACAGATACCGTGGCATGAAGGCGCTCGCCAGCAGGCACGGTAGAAAGAGAGGATTAGCTCATTAGCTGCGAATTAGTGGAGAATGCCGAGCCTGTAATGGGCAATTGCGATAGCCTCGCGCTGTGAGGTCAGTCGCATTTGGCTACCCCTTCAATCCGCGAACTGCTGAAAGCGAACAGGATTTAAACGAAAAACTGCAAAAAAACGCGCCGCCTACCGAGAGCGCGCATGATGGACGCCCGTTCGGAAACACGGCAAATTCTCCCCAGGCGCAAAATCGAAAAACCGAACACAAAATTACGCAACTTGCTTTCTCGCAAGTATTTGTCGATCGCAATTGAAACGTGCTGGGTGCGACTCCATACTGGTCTCGCATCGCCACCGGAGCCACGCCCGTGCAAACCTCGCCGCAATTTACGATCGCCGAGTTGGACGAACTTGTCCTGGCGGCGCGCGACGGCTGCAAAGTCGCAAGGGCCAGCCTGCTGAAGTTGCTTTCGGAGTGCCTGTGGGCCGACATGCACAGTCGACAGACGATGCGCCCGCCGGGGCCGTCACACGGCCTGTCCGACCTGGTCCAGGACACCCTGACCGCCGTTGCTGAGAAATTTTCGCGATTCAACCGCGGTACATTTGCGGAGTTTAAGCAGTGGTCGTTTCTGATCCTGCATCGGCGACGCAAACAGTGGATTCGCAATTATCTGCACCGCAATGACGCGGCCCGCCGCGAGCAAATCGGCTGGTTGCTGCGCGATCGATTGGCCCGGCATGGTGAATCGGTTAGTGACGTACTCCAAAGGAGACAAGAAGCCCACCGCGCACAATCGATATTCGAGGGACTCGACGTCAACGAGCAGTTCGTGATTCGGCTGCGCGCCGTCGAGGATCGCCGCTTTGTGGAAATCGGTCGTTTGACGGAACGGAGCGAGGACGCGGCGCGGGTCGCCTACCGTCGAGCAATACGCCGACTTAAGGAGTTGTTTGAAGCCGATGACCAGAATTGACTCCAACCGCGCGGCCGATCCATCGATCGACCCACTCGGGTCGAGCCTGTCGGACGCCCTGGCGTCGGGCGATGGTTCGGAATCGTACGCGCTGATGATATGGCTCACGCGCCTACGTCAGGAACGCGTCATGGGACGCGCGAATGCGGTCGATCTGAACCTTGAGACGACGCGGCGGATCGGGCATTTCGAACTGGAATCGCTGTTGGGGAGTGGCGCGTATGGAGCGGTGTTCCGCGCACTCGACACACGGTTAGGCCGCCGCGTAGCGCTCAAGGTGGCCTGGCCAGGCGTTTTA
This sequence comes from Pirellulales bacterium, assembly GCA_036499395.1. Taxonomy (NCBI): domain Bacteria; kingdom Pseudomonadati; phylum Planctomycetota; class Planctomycetia; order Pirellulales; species Pirellulales bacterium. The sequence continues at coordinate 30,333 of DASYDW010000089.1, read as the reverse complement.
ATGGACCCGGTATTGAGCAAACGTTTCGTCAAAGAGCCCAAAACCGTTGCTTTGCTGAGCCATCCGGGCATCGTGGAAGTGTACGAGACCGGGAACCTGGAGCTCGCCTGGTTCATGGTCTTGGAGCTGATCGATGGGCCAACTCTGGAGCAATGGTTGGCAAAGCAGCAACGCGTGCCGCCGCCTGTCGCGGCGTCTATGATGCGCGACGTGGCCCTGGCCGTGGATTACGCGCATTCGCATGGCGTGGTCCATCGCGACTTGAAGCCAAGCAATGTCTTGCTGCGTCCTAGTGTCGGCGCCGACGAATCGGTGTTAATGCCGGTTGTCACGGATTTTGGTCTGGCGCACTGGCCAGCAAACGGAGAGGCGTCAGCATTGACCGCCACGTGCGTTGTTTTGGGAACCGATCACTACATGTCGCCCGAGCAGGCTGCCGGGCAGAACAGTGAGGTAGGCCCCGCCTCGGACGTCTTTTCATTGGGCGTCATCCTGTACGAAATGATTAACGGTCGACGGCCTTTCGATGGCAAGACTTCAGAGGAGGTGCGTGGCCAAATTCGTGAGAGTGAACCGGAGTCGCTCCGGCGGCGAGTCAATAATGTCCCGCGCGATCTGGAAACGGTAGTTTTCAAGTGCCTGGAAAAATCACCCGGTGATCGATATGCGAGCGCTAGCGCGCTGGCCGCTGATTTGGGACGGTTTCTCCGCGGTGAGCCAATACATGCCCGGCCTGCATCGATACTACAACGAGCCGTGAAGTTCGCGTGGCGCAGGCCGGCGTTCGCTGCATTGGCGGGCACAATTGTCTGTGGATTATTACTGCTTTCCCTCGTTGCCGGCGCGTGGCTGAGCGATCGACAGTCGGCAACTGCGCGAATCTCGGCCGCCGAAACCGCCAAAGTCGTCGCTGAGGACACCGAACGGCAACGCGCATACGTGGCCAGCATTCAACGCGCTGCCGAGGCGCATCGCAACGGCAAGCGACGAGAACTGATTGAGCATCTTGAACGATCGCAACAATTGTCCGAGGCGATGTCTCGCAATGGCATTGAAGGTCGGTGGTTGCGGGCAGCGGTACATGAGGATTTGCACACGCTGGCAGTTTCGGAGGACAGCGTTCGCAGCGTCAGATTTTCGCCTCGTGATTCGATCCTGGTATCCGTGGAAGTAGACGGACGAATCGCAATATGGGACACGGCTACATGGACACTACAGCGCGAAATGCGCCGCGGTGGTTACTTCATCACGTCGGAGGCGGAGTTCTCTGTGGACGGTTCATTACTAGCGATAGGGTTCGGCGACGGTCGAGTCGTGGTTTACAGGATGGATGACCACGTGATTCTTTTCGACGAGCGAGTTCTTGATGGCCGCGTGCGTGCGCTGGCTTGGGTTGGTGAATCCCGGCGGCTGGCCGTTGGAGGGGACGGGGCGAAAGTGTGGATCGTCGATCTTGATTCGGCCGAGCGCCGAGCGACCGAAACTCTTGAGACGCCATCGCCCGGTTATCCTGCCCTTCTTAATGTGTCGTCTCTGGAATATGTCGCGGAGCGGGGCGCGTTGTTGGCGTGCGGGCCACCGGGTGATGTGTATTGGATCGACGTGGAATCGTGCAGGCACACGCGCACTGCGGGGCAGGGTGGCAGTGGAATGGCGCGGCATCTACCGATCGCTCCGGGACATGTCGTGGACAAGAGGAGCGCCGAAAAGTCGTCGTCTCTGTATATCTACCAGATTGATGACGTAAAACGGCAACTTGATATTTCCTGTACCGACGTTCCTAATGCAATTCGATTCTGCCAGAAATCGGGCACGTTGGCCGTCGGCCTTCGTGATGGAGTCGTTGAAATCCTCGAACTAGGTGCCCTCGCGCCCGATCGTCAGATGGCGCGACGAAGAACGCTCGGACACTCGGGCCGAGTGAACTCGCTCGATTTTTCCCCAGACGGGCAGTTACTCGCCTCCGCCGGCAGCGACGGACAAGTGAGAATTTGGCCAGCTGGCAATGCACACTCCCACGACATTCCATTCCTTGAGCCAGTAAGATTTACAAGCTTTTCGCCGTGCGGCCAATGGTTCGTGGCACTGGATGGTCCGGTTCGCGGCAGTGGAAGAGTCACCATGTTTGATGCCCGTACTTTCACACAACTGTGGCAAATTGAAAGCGAGCTTCATACACACCTCTACCCAGACTATTTTTTCCGTGACGGCGCATTGCCATTGGCGTTCACACCGGACGGGCAAGAGATCGCGCTTTACGAGGGCAATTCCACAATCCGAACGCGCGCACCGTCGGACGGACGAGTGATCAAGGAATATCCGCAACTCTTGGGAAGTCTGCCTATGATCCGGTACTCGCCGGACGGCAAGACAATGCTTGCGTACCGTTCACTACGTGAGCTCAGACTTGTCGACCACAACGCGCGGGCGATCACTGGCGAGTTATTGGCCGACAGTCTAGATGAGCGGCGAAGCTTGCACGGTATGTTCCGCACCAAGCATGGCGATCTATGGCTTGACATGGACTCTGACCGTGCCTGCGCTTTGCGCGCCACTTTCGATGGGCCGCCCTTGTTCATATTGCGGGGCGTAACTGAAGCGATTTGCACGGCGTGCGCGTCATCCGACGGTCGCTATATCGCCGTGGGAGCGGACGATCGGGTGGCCTATGTATGGGATTTGGATGATATCGGTCCTCCGATCAAGTGCGTTGGGCATACCGGCGCCGTTGTCGACTTGTGCTTTGCACCAGATAGCACAACTATTCTCAGCCATAGCATGGATAATACGGTACGGTTTTGGGACTTACGCACCGGCGCAGAGCTGTTATGCATAGGTGACGAACAAATTCGAGTTGTTTCCATGGCGCTGATCCCAAGCGGAGAGACCTTGGTCCTTGGCATCGAGCAGAATGGGCGGTACGGGTTGCGAATCCACCGTCTCGAAGCGGCTCGCCCCGCCAAGAGCGTTTTAAGTACGATATCTACACCTTGATGCGGAGATGCTGCCCATTTCCGATAGCTGACACGGCAACACATGGATGCCAACATTTAAGCTCTTACTTGCTTGGTTAGGGCATTCTGGCTGAGCCCATCTGCATTGCGTGACGACTGCAAGTGCGAATTATTTGCAGCATTCGCACCAGTGACAAATAAAGGGAATTATTTGCTGCAAAGGTGCCACCGTGATTGCGCAGTATTCGCTTGCGCTGAGATGCAGTCCGTAGTAGCCTCATAGAGTGAAACAAGATGGAGGTGCTATGGAGAAGGTCACAGAAAAGGTCAACGTAACCTGTCGACTGAGCGCAGAAGACGTTGCCTTCCTCGATAAGCTTGCGGAAGCAAAAGACCGCGACCGGAGTTATCTGATTAAGCAGGCGGTGTCGGAATACATCGCCTTACAGCGTTGGCAGGTCGAAGAGATCGAGCGCGCGCTTGCGGAAGCCGACGCCGACAAGTTCGCAACGGATAAAGACGTCCGGGCAATGTTCAACGAATTCCGCTGATGCGTCTTCGCTGGATAGCAAGTGGTCGCGCAACTCTACTCTCGTCTCTGCGTCGAATCCGCGACGATAATCCGGCAGTCGCCAATGACCTGGCGCGGCGCATCGATGTGGCCGTGCAGCGTCTTGAGGCGTTCCCGCATTCCGGCCGGATAGGCACGGTGCCGATCACGCGCGAGCTGGTGATTCCGGGCTTACCCTTCATTGTCGTCTATCGCGTGACGGACGCGGAAGTCCAGATACTGCGCGTATTTCACGACAAGCGAGAGCGCCTATGACCGAGAAGAATGAGCGAGAATGGCAAAAAGCTTCCCGCACAGGTCACACGGCGACGAAGCCGCCGACGGACACTTGAGCGCCGTCTATGCAGAAAGCTTTTGAGAATGCCCTGATAGTTGCTGCAGACAGAACTGCTACGGCGAACGTGCCAAAGATGATCGCGGATGCCGGGGCAGCCGCGCAATTTGCCTGGGAAGAGTTCTTTATTGGCCGGATTCGCAATGCGTACACGCGTCGCGCGTATTTGCATGCGGTCCGTGACTTCTTACGGTGGGTCGAGTGCCGCCAGGTCGATCTCGTGCGGATTACTCCGGGCATGGTCGGACAGTATTTCGACGAGCTGGCGATGAGTGTGCCCAGCAAGAAGTTGTATCTGTCGGGGATCCGGGCGTTCCTTAATGTGCTGGTGGAACGTCACGTCATTGTGCTCAATCCGGCCTTATCCGTACGCATGGAACGTTTCTCAGCCATTGAAGGGCGGACGCCAGAGATCACCGTCGACCAGGCCCGCCGGTTACTTACATCGATCAAGATTAAGTCCGTCGTCGACCTGCGCGATCGCGCCCTGATTGGTATGCTCATCTATACCGCTGCGCGCGCCGGCGCCGTGGCTAAGCTTCGCATCAAGGATTTTGCCGATGAAGGTACGCAATTCGTCCTGAGATTCGCTGAGAAAGGAGGCAAAGCCCGCTCCATCCCCGTACGCTCCGATCTCCAAGAGTTTTTACAATCCTACATAGCGGCGGCCGCATTGCCGGATCAGCCCAAAGATGCACCACTGTTTCGGACGTCCGGCGGGCGGAGGGGGATACTATCCGAGCGCCCAATTAGCGGCGTGGATATCTGCCGACTGGTGAAGCGGCGACTAAAGGCTGCGGGCTTACCGACAATCATGTCGCCGCACTCGTTCCGATCGTGCGCCGCCACGGACTTGCTGCTGCAAGGAGTGGCACTTGAAGACGTGCAATATCTGCTCGGCCACAGCGACAGCCGTGTCACCAAGCTCTATGACCGCCGGCAAAAACAGGTGACCAGGAACATCGTGGAACGGATTTCGGTGTAAAGTCCCCAGGATTGCCGAGCGGCATGGTGCCGAAAGGAGCGTTCACTATGATTGACTTTGTGCCTGCTCAGGAATTGCCCGGGTACGTGATCGAGAGATTACCGGACGACTATTTACTCACGACCAAGGATGTCGCCTGGCTAGAAGTATGCGCTGCATTCGTCAGAGGCCCCTTGACGCCCGCATCGGCGCTGCAAGCGGTGCAGGACGCGGTGGCGCAGTATGGCGACTCACTGCACATTGATCCCTTTGAGCTATTGATCGACTCCGGAATTTGCGATTCCTCTTTGAATCTGTTGGTGGGTGAATAGCTAATCCACGTCAGCGGGACCGTCCTCTTCATATATGGACCTAGACACGCGCCGCCGAGAGCAAGCCGAGACGCTTGCCCTTCGCTTTCGGCAAGCTCTCCATGATCCTGACTTAGCGTTCCAGGTCCTGCCGCAGTTGGACCACGAGGCGTCACTGCTTGGCATCCACTTTCTTCCTACGCTTACCCCACTACTTGATGATCATGATTGCGCAATGCAAATCTGTGCCGCGGTGCTCACGATCAACATTCTGCGATCCGTGTCTCTGAATGCTGGGCCGGCGCAGGAGTGGACAGCCCGCGCTGCTGCCGTCTTGAGTGCCGCAATAATAACCGGCAACGTGAACGCGCGCTTCCACGCGTGCTCTGCTCTCGTTGGACTCGACAGCATACCGACCGAGGTCATTCCCGCTTTGGAGTTGCTCCTGGAAAAGGGCAACGAGAGCGAACAGGTAATGGCCGCTTCCGCACTTACGACTACCGATAGATTTCCTCCGGATCGTATTCCGATCCTGATGGCCAGTCTAAAATCGCGTACTCCTGATCACGCGCTGGTTTTTGTGGCGCAGGCTGTATTACGACTGGGTGTCAGGAAGACGGACGTTTTACCCGAGGTCAGGCAAATCATACGTGGCTCTGACGCCGAAATGCGATTGTTGATGGCCGAGGCTGTTGGACGACTCGGAGTCGCGGCGGCCCCGTTGCAGGACGATGTCGCGTTTCTGGCCACCGACGAGCGTGAACGCCTATCCGTTCGGCGTTATGCAGCGAAAAGCCTAGGTCTCGTCTCGCGTGGCAGCTCCCGTTGGATAAGCACGCTTCTCGTCTTAACGGAGTCTGCGAACTGGCAACTGGTGCACGGAGCAGTCGACGGACTCCATGCGCTTGGCGAGTTCCCCGTCTCAGTCATTCAGCGGCTGGAGCTTCTCCTGCTGGATCACGAAGAACCGATGAGAGGAACCGCCGCCTATGGCCTCATGCTAGCGGGGCCAAAGGCCGAACGCGCTGTTTCGGCCATCGTTGCCAGGCTCGGTCACGAGGAAAGCATTGGTGTTTGCGATAATCTCTGCGCCGCGCTGTCCCACATCGGTGCGGCCGCTGTTCTCCCCTTGGTGGAAGTACTCCGCACCGGCAACATGCGAACGCACTCTTTCGCCTTGGGCGCTTTGCTCAATATGGATAACGAGTTGCTTCCTTTCGTCACGCGGACATTGCTGAGCGATCGTGATGCGCTTGTGCGGGGTACAGGTATTGAACTTATTCGAAATCTTGGATCCCGGAGCGGGAACGCGGTTTCTATATTGGCGGAAATGCTCGATGCGGCCGAGGATGGCTCCTCGGCAGAACAGTTGATCATGGCGATTGCCGAATGTGGTGTGTTCATGCGTGACGGAGCCATGTCGCTGATACGGCGATTGTCTACAAAAAGCGACAGAATGGCCGAGCTCGCTGGCCGGGCGCTTATGCACGGCGGCAAAAGCTTGCTGCCGTTTCTAGCAGATTCACTTCAAGACGCGACGGGAGTCACTCGGGAGCGAATCGCCCGTATCATTGCGGCCGTCATGTCGCCACAAACGGCATTTGCCAAGTTGAACGCGACAGACCGCATCACACTAGAGACTTTTTTGATCGTGGGCGGCATACTACGCGGTCGTGGGCCGACAGGATCACGGGAGCTCGAATCGCTGTTCAGAGAACACTTAGAGACCACCGGACGCAGCCAAACGAAACTCAAGGCCAAAGCGCGCATGTTGTTGATCCGTATAGCGAACCTTGAGAAGGCTCTGGGGTGTGTTCTGATTGGCCGCGGGAAGAACAGCAAAGGCGGCCTCACGGATGAGGGAGTCGCATGGCTGTGGCTGATCGAGGAGTTCTTCAAATAATCGCCTGGCGCCTACGATGGTCAAGTGATGCTTGACGACACGGCCGTTGTGTGGCATTGAACGGTTGTCGAGGAGGCAACCGTCTGTCTGATGCACACCAGAGACCGCCCTTGGCGGTCGATCTCAGTTCAATTCGACTGCCGAGCGATCGCATCACATTCGGCCAGATGCGGGCAAGCCAGCCTGAAGTGTTTCGCCGAGAAAGGTTGCTGACGGAAAGGGCGTCGGAAGTCGATGTGTGCAGCATCTTTATGCTGGAAGAGTGCCTGGCTCAGAGGGCCTACGCGGCAGCGATCGGTCAACAGCCACCACACTTTCCGGCTCTGGCCGATCACCGCGAGATGATCGAAATGCTGGATGATGCCTACCGAGAGTATGGGCTCAGTGGAGGCCTCGAAGAAACCAAGCAGTTCGTGCGGGGTATCGAAATAGCCGCCGTCGCGCAAGCCAAGAAGGCGATTGGTAAATCTCGCTAGCCACGACCGGCCTTCCCGGTCCTCTAAGGCACCCCAGTTACTGGCACGCCCCTGCCTGCGACTGCGCACTTGTTGCGCATTTTACGTTCTCTGGTTTCCTCCCAAAAATGCGATTCCCGCAAAGCAAACGCATGCGGCGCGGGAATCCGTAAGCCAGAGATGAATTCTTGGCAGGCAAGTTTCGCAGGTTGGCGGGCTTCCGGTTCAGAAGCCCGCTGGATAGGGAACAGAAGTCGTTTTGATTTGAGCGGACCTTGGGACATTCGGTTTTGGAATCCATAGGAGCATGGAGATGGGCGCACGGAAAAATGACAAATCGGCATCCAATCAGGGTCGGGGCCGGCATAGTCGATCGCAGTTTGAACATGTCGAGAGCCTCGGACCCGAGGCTTGGCGATACATCAAGGTACTGATTCTGTACCACGAAGTCGGCGTGGCGTTCAAAAACGGTGCACGCTCTTTAGCAGATGTTGTTGGAATGCTTACGACGCGCAATTTGAGTGGGACAGACAGGCTCATGCTTCCTTGCTCGCCTTCATCAATAACGCGGCAGTGCAAAGTGGCAAAGCATTTCTTTGGAGCGTTATTTGGTTGCAGCGGTCCCGCTCCCCTCTTTCTTGATAATGGCCAAGGCAATGCGATCCAGGGATTAAGCGACATGGGCATGCGTGCGTGGTCTATGACACATACCTATCTCGTTGCTGCAGGAATTGTTCCAGAGACTCCTTAGCAAGGGGAACCACCACCGTTTCACAATACGCGCGCAGGCGGTGAGAGAGACGTCGTCGATAGTGTAACGGAAACGCGAGGCAGAGTTTGATGCGAGCTCCGCTCTCACAGACGCGCGGAATTATTGACGAGCTGGGAATTTCCAAGGCCGTGAAGTGTCCAAAAAGAGGAGAACTCCAATGCTTCCAGAAAATTTAGTTCTCGACAGATCGACCAGTCCAAAAAACTTCGACGAGCTAATGGAGGAGTTGGCGACGACTTATTGCGTCCGGCATGAGCAGACAACTTTGGAAATGATTCGGCTGTCCGCCGACGGGACGGTCCAGACGCCGAGCGGCGCGTTTCAACTGACGCGTGATTTTCTGGAAAGCAGCGCAAATTTTATTGGAATGCCTAAGACGTACGCCTACCGCATTTCCCCGGAGCTCTTTATCGAGAATTTCCGGAGGAGGCAGGCTGAAACGACTGCGCCCATCACCGTATGCAGCATCGGCGACGTTGCGATCGGACTGGTAAATGATCGGCGGTCTCGTTATCGCCCGGCGAACACGATGGTTGTTCTGCGGGAATTGTGGAAAGAGCATCAGTTCGAATTTCGCAGAGCATCTGTGTCCTACGCTGGGGTCGATGTTGAGTTGGTCCGCCCGGGCCTAATGGTCGAACCGGTCGTGGGCGATACCGTGGAAATCGGAATTGCCGTCACGAACAGCGAGAGCGGCGACCGCCAGTTGAAAGCGTCGGCCTATTCTTATCGGCTGGTTTGCACGAATGGCGCAATGATGACCGACGATCTTGGAGTCGCCCGCTGGCCTAGCGATCCCCGCATGACGCCTGCCGGATGTCAAAGGGCGTTTCTACGAGAGGTGACAGCGCTCTGTGGCGAGCTGGCTTCTGTCGGCAAGTTGTACAGGGTGACCTTCGACCGGCCGGTTCCTGATGTGGCGTTCACGAACGTGTGGCGACGCGTTAATTACGTGTTGCCCAGGGGCGGAGATCCCGACGCAGTATTGGGAATATCAGCAGAGGAACGCCGCGGACTCCAGGAAATGGTCCGGCAACGTGACGCGAGCGCACCTCCGGCACTGACGCGCTGGACTGTGTACGAGGTCCACAACCGGCTGACACACGCCGCGCATGGCCAGCCTTTCAAGGTACGGCGCGGGCTGCAAGAGCTGGGAGGTCAATTTCTAAGCTATGCAGCCGAATGGCCGCCATTGCCGTCTGCGAATTGAACTCTGTCTGGCCAGGTTGGGAAAACGGGTTGAGCATTTTGGTGGAACAGAGAAGTTTCAGGAGGTCTGTGCGTTTGTCCGCCGTGGGGCGGAACGACAGTTACGTCAATCAGGTGTTGAAAGGAGATTCACGATGTTTACGTTCTTGATCGCCGTGCTGGTTCAAGCGGCTGCGGACGTGGTTGCCGAGGTAGCTGTAGAGGTTGTCGGTGAAATCATTGCGGGCGGCGGCGCGTGACCCGCATGACCGTCGCGGCTGGGTGATTATTGCCCTCGGCCGCCGAGGGATTTCGTGCGTTAGAAAGCGATCTTTTTGAAAACCCCGGAAAGGAGGCTCGATATGTCTCAGAATCCTTTAGTTGCAATCCTGCAGTGCGTGTGGACAGCGATCGTTTACGTGCTCTTTGTTGGGAGACCCAAGCGTTGAAGAGTCAGTGTGCCGTGCGGCTGCGTCCGGTTCGACGGGCGCAGCCGCATCGTTGAGCAAGGAACTTTTTCATTGGCTAGGTGACACATGACGTTCTTTGGAATGATCAGCGTCCTATTGATTTGCATTACGTGTGGGTTTGTCGCTTTGCTCGTTTTGGCCAGCCTGCCGCACAGTCCGGTGCGCGATCTGCTTCTGCAGCTTGTCGCCTGGCTATTTGCAGGGACGTGTGGTGCCTACGTCTTGTCGCCCGTCGACGTGTTGCCAGAAATCATTTTGGGTCCTTTTGGTCTACCCGATGATTTGTTGGCGCTTTTCATGGGGATAGCGTCGTTAATTACGGCGATCAAAACAGGACGAGAGGCAAGAGCACACGCCCGAGCGCGGCAATGGGCAGCAGAAGAAGTGGCAGCACGGACATCGTCCGGCCAGCAGCAGAGGACGATCACGGTGCGAGGCCGGGCCAGCTAACGTGCCCGCGAATAGCCAAGGGAGACTCGGGATGTTGGCCAGTGCGTTGGCGGTGGTGGGACTTGGCGTCCTTGGCGCAATCGTACTTGGCGCCCGCAAATTGAAAGTATCGCAGATGTCGCCGATCGATCGCAACGAGCAGGCGCTAAAATTTGCGCAACAGCTGTTCCACAGGGAATCGCTCGATCAGCTGACGACTGACGAAGCACGACAAGTCCAGCACCTGATAAAAGAATTCTTCATTTGAGGACAAGTTGGCAAGGGTATTGATAATCCATTCATTTCAGTGTTCTCCATCGAATTTCGGGCGGAAACAATGTTTCGCACCTTTTAGCGGAGGAGAGTCATGACGCTGGGCCCGATCCAACGTATCCCAATAAGCAAGATAAAACGCGGAACGGACATTCGCGACAACGCTGACCCCAGCAGAGCTGCCGGTCTCGTCGCGACGCTGAAAGACGGCCAGCTGATGCCGGTGATCGTCTGGCAGGACGACGACTGGTTCCATCTGGTCGACGGTCACCGCAGATTTGACGCGACGGTATCACTTGGTCTTGAAACGATCGAGGCGCGCGTCCTCGATAAGCCTCCTGGCAACGGGGAGGCGCTGCAAAAGGCGCTTATCTGTAATACACAACGAGAAGCCCTGTCGCCGCTGGCGTTAGCGCGGGCAATAGCTGATCTGATTGAAGCTACCGGTTGGACAGCGGCCGAAGCCGCTACGCTTTCCGTCACCCCGCAGCCCATCGCGGCCACGGGTAGCACGAACATCACCAGTTCGTTCGTTGTTGCCTCAGGTACTTCAACAGCGCCGAAACTGCCCGGCCCCGATGCTTTTAAGCTGGTTTTCCTAAAAAACCTAGGCACCGGGAATTGCGTGATCGCGGCTGACAGCGGCTCTGACATCTACCCCTTGAACAGCGGCACCGGGGCCAGCAGCCTGACCATCGCCACGCTGCATAGCTGCATCCTGGTTTCCGACGGCACACGCTGGCTTCAAATCGCTTAAAGGACCTGACATGCTGCCCGCACTACTCGCCATTTTGCCAGGCCTAGTCGAGGCCGCCGGGACCGCCGGAGCACTAGCCGGAGGCGCGCGAACGTTCGGGACCGGCTTGAAGGCCCTCGCCGGCATGGGCACACGCGCGGCAGTTGCGCAGGGCGCCAAGCAAGGCGTCGCTGAAGCGGAGAGCGCCGGCTTCAAGGACTTCATGACCGGCCTGTTCGATCGCGCTCAGCCCCGCCAGCAGCCCCCACAAATCGCCGGCACACGCTTCGCTGACCAACCGCGTGGCGGACTCAGCCGCCTGGCTCAGTTCGTGGCAAACCCGGCCAGTGCCGTGCGCAGTGCGATGCGGCCTAGCGCGTTCGGTGCGCCGACAGCGCCGCCCGGGCCTGACGATCGGCCACCGGGAGGATTCGCCAAGCTGGCCGCCGGCAACTTTGGGGACCTGCTCGGAGGCAAGGTCGACTACGCCGGCTTGATGCAGGGGGAACGGAACAACCGCGAGCGGAAAGAGGAAGAGGACCGCCTGAAGGACATGAACAGGGCCATGAGCCAGTTGACTGTAGGTGCGCTGGCCGCCGGCGCCGGGTTGAGCAATCTGCCCCGTTCAATGAAGGGCTTCGCCAACCTGCAATTAAACGGCCAAGAGTACCTGAGGCAGTTCAACGGCCGAATCAATGCCGCGTTCGGGCAACTGGATTATCAGCGCGTCCGGGCCTCCCAAGAGGTCGGCCAGCGCACCGAAAACAGCACCGCAGCTTTGGCCGGAGAGATGGGCAAGTTCGAGCGCGAGTTCGCCGAGACACGTGCTGCGGTCGCGTCGGCCGTCAACGTTGTTGCCATCCCGCTGGTCGAAGTGGGCCGGGGCCTGAACTTCATCGCTCGGCCGGTCGTGAAGCTGGTCGGCCTGCTCGAAAAGCTGGTCGGCAAAGATCAGGGCCCGGTCGCTGATTTCCCGCATTTCTTGAACGATCTGCAGCAGGGCCGCTGGTCCGGCATGGGCCGCGACCGGCTGAACCGCGATGGCCTGCCGGTGAACGAGCGACGCGACCAGAACCGAGCCCGGCGTCAGCGGTTGCTTCAGGGCCGGCAGCAACAGCGCCGGAGGAAGTAATGGCCCGCATCCGCCTCGAAGATTTGCCGGACCCCGTAGACGCGCCAACCCTGGCCCGGCTGCTGGGCATCGAAGTCGATCAACTGCTGATGGCCGGACAAAACGAACGGCTCAGAGGCCGTGATGAGTTCCCCCGCCCCCGCCTGTCGTTGATCCTGGGCAAACTGGCCTGGAGCCGGGCCGAGATTCAGACTTACTTCCGGCGGAACCCAGAGGCCCTGGAAAAGGCCATGAACACGATCATCGTGGCGCTCAATAGTGGGCCACGTACCGCGCGACATTCGCCTGCCAGGCCGCCTGTTGCGCATTAGCGAACGAGACCCCCGCCGCATCGTCGGCCGCGACCCCCGCCCGCCTGCGCGCGGCCCGTGCCATGCGGTAGGCCCGCCGTGCCTGTTCCGGGTTGGGCTGCTGTGATCCGCTTGCTTGCTGGCCCGCGTTCATGGCCGCGAGAATGGCCTTGCCCTCTTTGGGCTTCAGTTGCCCGGCCTTCACTTCCCGCCGGATCGCTTCCACGGCCGGGTTGAACTTCCGCACGTCCGGGTGACGACGTGCAAACTCAGCCGCCAGCCGATCATCGGCCCGGGAACCGGCGGAAAGAGCCGCCAGTAGCACCACCAGCAGAACGGCAATTCTCATGGCCGTTTTCCTTCACGCCGTAGCACCGGCGTAGCATTTTGGCTTTCGAGCAAAAGAGGCGAGTTTCAACGCTTGCCGCAAATGCTTGATATGAAAAGCCTTCGGAAATCGGGGCGACAGGATTTGAACCTGCGACCTCTTGACCCCCAGTCAAGCGCGCTAGCCAGGCTGCGCCACGCCCCGTGTGCGTGTGTTTTTGGACAACGTCTGCCGTTTCGCGGCAGCCGTGTCGGGTTCGCGAGTATCCCACATTCGTCGGCTGTTTTCAACGCCGCTGGCACTGGGCCGGAATCAGCCGGCTGTGATGCGGTCGCAGCAGATGGTTTAGCCGCGGGAAAGTCCCTCGCTGCGAACCATCCCTCCTCGCTATCCACCCGCGCGGTTAACCGGCCAGAGCGCGGGACGCGGGGGCTGCTTCGGCCGGGGCGGCAACGTCGGGAAGCTTGATCGTGGCGCCAGGGGGCATGCGGCGTTCTTGCGTGATGCCCCGTTGCGTGCCGACGATGAACTCGTAGAAATGGGCGACGGTGCCCTGGCGGAACTCGCGACCCAGGCGGTCGACAATTTCGTTCCATTTCAGTCCGCTGCGATAGATTAAGCGATAGGCGGACTTGATCTCGGTGATCTCGGCGGTCGTGGCACCATTGCGCCGCAGGCCGATCGTGTTGAGTCCGACAACAAAGTTGCTGGCGCCGTCGATCGTCACAAAGGGCGGGACATCCTTTACGACGCGCGCCTGTCCGCCCACCATCGCCATACGGCCGATGCGGCAGAACTGATGCACGGCCACTCCGCCCGAGACAAAGGCGCGGTCTTCGACCGTGACATGACCGGCCAACATGCAGTTGTTGGCGAAAATCACGTTGTGGCCGATATGGCAATCGTGCGCGACGTGCGAGCAGGCCATCAATAGATTGCTGTTGCCGACGATCGTCAGGTGGCCATCTTCCATAGCACGATGCACGGTCACATTTTCGCGAATTGTATTGCCCGACCCGATGACCGTGCCGCCGGGATGCTCGGGCATGCGCACATGCTGGGGAAGGCCGCCGATCACGGCGCCTTCGAAAACATGATTACTGTCACCGAGAGTCGAACCTTCTTTGATGACGACGTGCGATTCGAGAATGCAGTCGTGCCCGATCGCCACGTTGGCTTCGACGACCGCGAACGGACCGATGGTGACGTTGTGCCCAAGTTTTGCGGAAGGATGGACAACGGCGAGCGGGTGGATCTTCACCTGTGTGAGCCTCGGCAGGGAGAAGGCGCGGCGGAAGCCGGCGGGATACTGGCGACGTGTGATACTGGCGATAGGAACTTGACGGCGGGCGGGACCAAGGGCGAGAAACTGTTTCGACCGTGACGGTAACTCCGTCCACGGTAACATATCGGTTCGTACCGAAGGTCGGTTCAATACCGTGCGAGTCCGCCGCGCCAGGTTCTCGATCTTGCCAGGAACGCCTGACCGATTCGCTCGAGAGGGGTTCGAGGCGCGCGCTACGGCCGTCGCCCGGCAGCCGGAACCTTCCGCGGGAAAGGATAGGAAAAATCAGGCCGACTCTGCGGGGCTGCTATCACCGCATTGCAAGTCCTTCAAAAAGGGGCGGCCCGAACGCTGGCGAGAAAAAAAGAGCATTGCCGTCGACCCGCTCGTGGCGTTTGCCCCATTACAGGGGACGCAGGCGGTAAATCTTTACAGCGTGGAGCCTTCGAACCGGGGCGTGCATGGGTTACACTCGCCGCTAGCAATACGCCCGAGCGTCGCTTTCTTCCAGGGGCGACGATCGTGGATTCAGCACCGAAAATCTTAACTTCTGCGGAGATCAATCGAGTCATGGCAACGAACGAAGAGCTGTATGGCGAGGCCGAGAAACTGAAAGACGCCGGTGACCTGGAAGGGGCGGCCAAGAAGCTCGACGAGCTGATCGCGCAGGATTCGAGTTATGCGTTGGCCCATTCGGCGATGGCCGTCGTTTGCACGCGCCTACGTCGCCACGAGGACGCCGTGAAGCACGCGCTGCGTACCTGCGAACTGGAACCGAACGATGCCTTCAGCTTTACGGCATTGAGCGTGACCTATCAACGCGCCGGCAAAATCCCCGAAGCCGAGGACGCCATGGCCCGCGCCCGGACGATCCAGGGGCATCACCATCACTGACAGTCGTCAATGAGCATTCGAAGCTAGCCGACGTGCAGCCCGCGATCGTCGATCGTGTAGGGAACGATCTCGTCGGTACAGGCACTGCCGCGATGTTTGGCGATGTACAGCGCGCGGCTGAGGCGATTGCCGCTGCGAATCTTACCGAAATAGATGACTGTGTTGGCGTTCGACAACACATCGCCTTCTTCAATCGGTCGGGCGGCCAGTTCCTCGAGCATGACTTCGGGGGATGTATAGAGCAGCAGGCAGCCAATGAGTTTGTTGTCATACGTGGCCGAGGCGATGCGCGCGGAGTTTTCGCGAAAGCGTTCGCGGAACAGATCGCGGGCGACCCATTCGGGATCTTTTCGCAAAACCTGGTGATACACGTACTCGAAAAGATCGAACTGAATCGATTCGCTGGCGCGGCCAACTGGTTCCACGCCGTCGATGACCGTGCGTCGCACCCCGCGCAGGAAGTTACCGTAGAAGAACGCGATCGCGGCCGACAGCTTGCGCGACAACTCGCCTTGCCAATCCTGCCAGGCTTCGAATTCCATGTCGGCGCGCGTGACTCGCCGCCCGTGATACTCGAAGACGCGTAAATAATCGCCCAGGTTGTCGAGTGAATCGAAAAAACGAGTCAGGTCGGGCGCGCGGCTGGCATCGGTTTCGGTCAAGCGCCAGTCGAACATGCGCTGCGCGTAATCGGCATGGTTCTGACTGTCACCGCGCGAGCACATGTCGAAGATGATGCCGCGCCGCTGTTCCTGGGCCTGACCAGCGTTGGCAAACTGCAGGCCGAGTTGCGTTTTGCCAATGCCAGTCGCCCCTGAAGCCACGGTCAGCGTGCCTGGCAGCAACCCGCCGCCGAGAAGTTCGTCCAAACCGGGGACACCGGTAGAAAGTCGTTCAGGGGCGCTCATCGATGCGTGGTCCTTGATCGTTGGCAGGGCATTGTTTTGCGTTTTACGACGTGACGTTTTTGCGACGCACAGCATTTACGATTGTTGGCCGACACCGAGTGGTCACCAGTCAGACTCGCAGCATGGCTCGAATTAGGGGGTCTTCGCAGGCGATTGTTCATCACGCGGCCGCTGGTCATTGGACTTTGAAGACGACGGGCTGACGCTGTTGCTTTGCTCTTTGACCTGCCGAGCCCCCTCCAGGTTCGCGGTCGCCTCGGCATAGTTTGGATTGACACGAACCGCGTTTTGAAAGCTTTCGATGGCCCGGTCGATCTGGCCCAGCTTGATCATTATCACGCCAAGATTGTTCCAGGCGCGATCGTAGCCCGGCCGCAATTGTACGGCGGCCATGTATTCATCGGCGGCCTGCTGCCATTGTTCGCGCGCGGCGAAGATCCCGGCCGTCGCATAATAGACCTCGGCCAGTCGTGGATCGGCGGCGCGCGCTCGATCGAGATGCTGGAGCGCGTCGTCCGATTTGTTTTCGCTGATCAGCAACAGTGCCAGGCCGTAGTTGGCTGCCGCATTCTCGGGCTTGATCGCCAGAGCGCGGGCGAAGTACGTCTGTGCATCCGCTGCGCGCCCCTCGGCGGCCAGAACGCTGCCCATGCTGGCCAGCGTGTCCGGATTCTCGGGTTCGAGTTCGAGTGAGCGCGACAGATGTTCGATTGCTGCGGGGGCTTGGCCCACAAGAATCAACGTTGAGGCGAGGTTATTGTGCGCGCCGACGAAATCGGGACTGAGTCGTAGCGCCTCTTGCAGGTGGGCAATCGCACTTTCGAGCTGGCCGGGCTGAAAACCGTCGCGCTGCCCGAGCTTGACGATCGCCGTGGCCAGATTGTTGTGAATAGCCGGCTCGATGCGCGCCAAGCCAGGGCGCGTAGCGCCGAGAGCGAGCGCCTGGTTCAATTCGGCAACGATCTCTTCTAACTGACCCGGCTGGAATCCCGTCAGTTCACCGGTCTTCAAGAGTGTGGCGCCCAGGTTCGCGCGAATGCCCGGCTCGTTGGGATTCAGTTCTACGGCGTCACGTTCCAACGCCAAGGCCTCGTCGTAGCGTTCAAGCCCTTCGAGGTGCGTGGCCAGGTTCATCGGCGCGAGCCAACCCGTCGGATTCTTGGCGATCGTGTCACGGTACAACGTTTCCAGGTCGTGATAGACGCGCGTCTGGCGCGCGGTAAGGACCATGAGGAAGACCAGCAGAACTCCGAGAACATTGCCGGTTAGTTTCTGGACCGAAATTGATTGCCTCTGGAGATAGCTCGCAATACAGCCCATCGCCAGGGCAAAGAGCGCGATGCTGGCATGGTATTGAAAATGGTCAGCGACGAATGAGTAGCGGAATGGATAGACGTCGAAGAAACCAAGTGCCGGAAACAGCACGCCGACGAAGATCAATACGGCCGCCAGTGGGCCGCGGCCGATCTGCTTGCGTGCCAGCCACAGTGGCACAAGCACGAGAATCGCCGCGAGTGGAAACAAATATTGCCAGAGTTCGCGCGCGTTAATCGTGAAGCGCGGATAGATGAATGTCAGCGGATATGCCCAGGCGAGCTTCCCCGCATAGAACCACACCACACGCCCCGCGAGCAAAACGCGATCCATCGGGCTCAGTGACCACTCATCCCCCATCGCGCCGACGTGATGCCTTTCGAGCCACGCCGTGGTGAGCCCCGTGCCGATGCCTAGAACAAAAAACGGCACAAGCGGCCGAACGTCGCGCCATTGCAATCGGCCGCGCTTCCACCAGACGATCACGAGTATCACAGCCGGAAGCGTGGCGACGACGGTCTTGCTCAGGAGCGCGCCCGTGAACAAAAACAGCGCGAGCGCGTACCACGACCAGCGCCCAGGCGCGACGCTGTGCGCTTCCTTCGCATTCGATGCGGCATCATCGGCGGGCGCGAAACGAAAATAAGCGATCAGCGACCCAAGCGCTAGCGCCAGGCTCAAGACGTTCTTTCGCTCGGTGACCCAGGCCACACTTTCGACGGTCACGGGATGAACGGCGAATAACGCCGCGGCGAGCCATGCACCGCGAACCTGCAGCGCGACCAGCAAACGCCACAGCAATACGGCGCTCGTCGCGTGCAGAAGCACGTTCGTGACGTGGTACCCCAGCGGCGCCAGCCCCCACAGGTGATATTCGATCCAGAACGACGTATGTACGAGTGGGTAGTACTGCGGCAGCGATCGCGGGACGAACCAGATTTCGCGCAAGCCCTCCGCGCTGCGCAACGTCTCGTTATTCGTGACGTGATCGTCGTCATCCCAAATGAAGCCCGCCGAGAAAACAGGAAAATACGCCAGGAATACGAGGAACACGATCGCCACGGCAGCCGGCAACGACGACTTGCCCGACTCGTTCGTCTCGCCGTCACCGCGCGGCTTCTCCGCGGGCAATGGCGAATCGGGGCGCGATGTAGGTGATCGTCGTGACATCGAAAGGCTGTACTGTTACTGCGTCGCGGGTTGCTGCTGGAGTACCTGATAAGCGCGAGCAAGATTCGTTTGAGCACTGGCGTAAGCGGGGTTCACGCGTACCGCCTCTTGAAAGCAGGTGATGGCACGAGGCGTTTCACCAAGGTTCATATAGGTCACACCCAGATTATTCCAGGCGCGGTCGAATTCGGGACGCGCCGCGACCGCCAGGGAGTATTGCTCGGCCGCTTTTTGAAAATCGCGTTCAGCAAACCATAAGTTGCCCAGCACATTGTGGGCGTCGGCATGTTCCGGCTGGGTGGCGAGAGCCGCCTCGAGATGCTGCCTCGCCGCTTCGGCCTGGCCGCCCGCGAGCAACGCCGTGGCCAGATTCACGTGCGCGTCAGCATAGTCGGGAAACAATCGCAAGGCTTCGCCGAGTTCGCCGATGGCTTCGTCGCGGGTCGCCGTGGACGTCGGGTTGCGCTCGGCGACGTGCATCAGGCAGACACCCAGCGTGTTGTGCGCCGTGGCCTCGTCCGGGCCTAATCGCACGGCGGCTCGCGCCATATCGAGCCCTTCGTCAAATCGCTCGATCGATTCTAAATAGACGGCCAGGTTCGCGTAGGCCGTGGGACCGGCCGGATTCTTGGCGATCGTATCGCGGTACAGCCAGTCGACATTTTGAAAGACGACGGATCGCTGTATGGAGAGTGCGACGAGCGTCGCAATGGCGACGACTGCCACCGCAATGCCGGCCGATTGTCGGTCGGACCGCAACTTCGAAAGGAAATGAACGACTGCGGCGACGGCCAAGGTCAAAAGTGCGATGCTCGCATGGTATTGAAAATGATCGGCCACGAACGAGAAGCGCATGGGGTAAACGTCGACCAGGCCCAGCGCGGGGGTGAGCACGCCGCCGAAGATCAGCACCGCGGCCAAGGGGCCACGCCCGATGCGCGATCGCGCGAGCCATAGCCCGACGACTATCGCCAGGGCCGCCAACGGGAACACGTATTGCCACCACACATGATCGTCGATGTGGAAGCGTGGATAGAAGAACACAAGCGGATAAGGGCAAACGAGTTTGGCCGCGTAAAACCACAGCACACGCCCCGCGATCAATGCCCGATCCGCCGGTGAGAAATTCCATTCCAGCCCGGCGGCCCCGACGTGATGCTTCTCCATCCAGGCCGTGTACAATCCGCAACTGATGCCCAGGACGAAGAAGGGCAAAAGCGGCACGAGGTCGCGAATCGAGATCTTGCCCCGCTTCCACCACACGATGACCAGGATCACGGCCGGCAGCGACGCGACGACGGTTTTGCTCAGTAGCGCCGCCAGAAACAAGCCAAGCGCTAGTACGTACCAGGCCCAACGCGTTCCCTCGCGACGTGGTGCGCCCGTAGTAGTGACTTCTTCATTCTCAAGCGGCGCGAAGCGCAGATAACTGAGCATTGCGCCCAGCGACAGCGCCAAGCTCAAAACGTTCTTGCGTTCGGTCACCCAGGCCACGCTTTCGACCATCACCGGATGCACGGCGAAGAGTGCCGCGGCCCACCAGGCACCGGGGACGTTCAACCGCGAGAGCAGCCGCCAGAACAACAGCACGCTTACGGCGTGCAACAGGACGTTCACGACGTGGTAACCCAGCGGCGCCAGGCCCCAAAGATGGTATTCGATCCAGAACGTCGTATGCACGAAGGGATAGTACTGTGGGACGGCGCCGATTTCGAACCAGATGCGGTGCAGGCCGTCGAGCGATCGAAGCGTGGCATTGCTGGTCACATAAGAATCGTCGTCCCAAATGAAGCCAGCGTCGCCGACGGGCGCGTAAGCGATGCACACCAGGCCCACGAGCGCAGCCGCGGCCAGCCATGTCCACCACGACGGCGCGGACGCGGATGCCGGACGACGCGTCTGATCGCGTCTGGCAATCGATCGAGCCGGTGATGAGGGGCGTGGGTTCATTGTGCGATTAAAAACTATTGCGGCGCTGCCGGTTCGCTCCGCGATTTTTGGGCACGTTCCAGATTCGCCTGAGCTTCGGTGTACTGCGGATTCTGGCGAACGGCCTCTTGGAAGTAATGAATCGCCCGGTCTGTGTCGCCGAGCTTCATCATCATGACGCCCAGGTTGTTCAGAGCGCGATCGAACTCCGGTCGCAACGCGACGGCGGCGCTGTACTCGTCCGCGGCTTCGCGCCATGCTCCGTGTGCGGCGAACGCGCCGGCCCGGGCGTTGTGGGCCTCGGCCGAGAGTGCCGGTCCAAGTGTGCGATGCAACGGCTCGGTATTCTGCGGATCAAGATCGAGCGCGCGCTGGGCGTGAGCGACCGCCTCGGCAGCGCGACCGATCGTGGCCAGCGCCAGAGCCAGGTTCAGTTCGGCGTCGACGTAATTTGGTTCGACTTGCAGCGCGGCGCTCAATTGCTCGATCGCCTCGGCGATCTTTTCAGGTTTCGAGCCATCGCTCGTTCCTTGCCGGAGAAATGCCGTTGCCAGTTGCGTTCGAAGGCGTGCCTCGTTGGGAATCGTCCCCCAGGCGTCTTCTGCGGTGGATAACGCACGTCGCAAGTGGTCGATGATCTCGTCCAGCTCGTTGGGCTGCAGTCCGTATCGGTTGCCGTGCGTCAACAGAAAGAACGACAGGTTGGCATGGCCGATCGGATCGTCCGGGTCGAGCGCAAGCACTTCGCGCGCGAGCGCTATGGCTTCGTCGTTTCGTCCTTGCGCGTTGAGATAAACGCCCAGGTTCGAGTAAGCGATCGTGCCGCTTGGGTTCTTCGCGATCGTGTCTCGGTACAGAGTTTCCAAGTCGTGATAAATGAATGTCTGCCGGAAAGAAATCACAGCCAGCACGAACAGCATCACGCCAATTGCGGCGCGGCCGATTGCACGATTAGACGGCTGCAATCGTGCCGTCGCGGCGCTGATGCCGGCGGCGGCCAGTGCCAATAGCGCCACGCAAGCGTGATATTGAAAATGATCCGACACCTGGGCATACATCGCATAATAGATGTTGAAAAATCCCAGCATCGGCATGAGAACGCCCGCGTAAATCAACACCGCGGCCAGTGGACCACGTCCGATGCGGTTGCGCAGCAGCCACAAACATCCAGGCACTGCGATGGCGGCAATGGAAAACACGTATTGCCACCAGGCATGCGTGTCGATCGTGAACCGAGGATAGAAAAAGGCCAGCGGATGTGGCCACACCAACTTCGTCGCGTAAAACCACAAGGCGCGTCCCGCGAGCAGCAATCTCTCGAGCGGCGTCAGGGACCACTCCTTGCCGCGCGCGCCGAGATGGTAAGTCTCCATCCAGGTTGTGATGCTGCCCAGCGCGATCGACAGAACGAAGTATGGCGCCACGGCCAGCCAATCGCGGCGCTCGATCTTCCCGCGTTTCCACCATTGGATCACCAGCAGCACCGGCGGCAGCGTAACGACCACGGTCTTGGCCGTGAGCGCGAGCGCAAATAGGACTAGCGACGCCGCGTACCAAGCCGTGCCCTTTGCGTCGCGTGTTTCTTGTGTTGCGCGGACCTCGGGGAATGCAAATCGCGAATAGCACAAAAGCGAACCGAGCACGAGCGACATGCTGAGCACGTTTTTGCGCTCGGTGACCCAGGCGACGCTTTCGACCATCACCGGATGAACGGCAAACATCGCGGCTGCCAGCCAGGCGCCCGGCACATGCAGTCGCAGCAGCACGCGCCATAACAGCAGCACGGCGGTGGCGTGCAATAAGATGTTTACCAGGTGATAGCCAAACGGCGACAAGCCCCACACGTGGTACTCGAGCCAATAGCTCGTGTACATCAGCGGGTAGTATTGCTGAATCGATTGCGGTACGAACCACATCTGCCGCAGCCCGTCGACGGTGCGCAGCGTGCCGTTAGTGACGATATTTTCTTCGTCGTCCCAAATGAAGCCGGCTGACAATACCGGGGCATAGGTGGCCACGACCATCGCGACCAACAGGGTACCGAATCCCAATGCGCGGAGTTGTGCGTCCGGGTCACTGGCCGACTGGGCGTTGCGAGCCGACTCCTTATGGGTTGGTTCCTGGCCCGTGCCGGCGATCGCGGCCTGTGCTGCCTGTCGCGCTGATTTGCTAGCCATCTAGGGTGCCGCCGCTGGCTTGGCTTTCAATTCCTGCGCCTTTTGCAGGTTCGCCTGCGCCGGAACCGAAGTGGGGTCCAACAGCAGAGCCTGTTGAAAACAGTCGATTGCCTTGTCGAACTGATTCAAGTCGCCGTAGGCCGCCCCGAGCCGGATCCAGCCTTCGACAAATTTGGGGCGCAGGCTCACGGCTACGGCGTAGTGGTTGGCGGCACCCTGAAAGTTCTTGCGCAGGGCGTACTGGTTGGCCAATTCGTATTGCGCATCGGGGTGCTTGGGGCGCAGTTGTACGACCTTTTCCAGATACTGAATCGCTTCGGCCGTTCGTTTTTGCTGCATGCACAAAATGGCCAGTCCGCGCAGTGCTTCGACGTAGTTGGGATCGAGTTCCAGCGCGCGACGAAACGATCTTTCGGCCTCAGCCGATTGCCCTGCGGCGCCGAGTACGGCCGCGCGACCGGTCCAAGAATCGGGATCGTTGGGCCGTAGCTTCAGAGTGCGCGAGAATTGTTCGATGGCTTCATTCGGCCGGTTGGCGTGTACAAGCGCGAACCCCAAACCGCGCCGCGCCGACACCGAGTTGGGATCGATTTCCAGGGCGCGGCGAAAATGGCCCATCATTTCTTCCAGCAGCTCAGGGGTGAAACCGTCGCGCTCGCCGAGCTTGAGCAAGATGTGCCCCATGTTGGCTTGCATCTTTTCGTCGTCGGGATTCAGTTCGACCGCTTTCTTGAAGTTCTCATAAGCCTCGTCGTGGCGGCCTAACGCTTCGACGTACACTGCCAGGTTCGAATAAGCGGTCCAGCCCGAGGGGTTCTTGGCGATGGTGTCGTGATAGAGAGTTTCTAAATCGCGATAGGTCCGCGCTTGACTGAAGCTGAGCATCACCAATACCGCCAGCAGCAGTCCGCCAGCGGCGGGCGCTGCAGCGCGAAATTGCTGCGGCAACCGTGCTGCGGCCATCATCGCGCCGGCACCGGCCAGGGCAAAAAGCGCCAAACTGGCATGATATTGAAAATGATCGGCGACGAACGAATAGCGGAACGGATAGACGTTGAAGAAGCCGAGCGCGGGGACCAGCACGCCACCGAACACGAGCACCGCGGCCAGCGGACCGCGACCAATTCTTTCGCGATACCACCACAGTGTGATCAGCAGGGCCACGGCGGTCAGTGGGAAGATGTATTGCCAAAGCGCGTGATCGTCGATCGCGAAGCGGGGATAGAAGAACGCCAGTGGATAAGGCCAGACGAGTTTCCCCACGTAGAACCAGGCAGCCCGCCCCGCGATCAGAATGCGTTCGAATACTGTGAAATCGAACTCGCTGCCGCGCGCGCCGACGTGATGCTTCTCCATCCACACGGTGAACAAGCCCAGGCCGAGCCCCAGCGCGAAAAAAGGCACCAGTGGCAGCATATCCTGCGGCGTGATCCGTCCACGCTTCCACCAGTAGATCACCAAGATCACGGCCGGCAGCGAGGCCACGACCGTTTTGCTCAACAGTGCTGCCAGGAACAAGACCAGCGCCAGCGCATACCAGCGCCACGCATCGCGCGGTCGAGCAGTTTGCAGCCGGCCATCGTCGTCGGCCGGCGCAAAACGTAGATAGGCGTGCAGCGACAGCAGGGCCAGCGCCAGGCTGAGGACGTTCTTGCGCTCGGTCACCCAGGCCACGCTTTCGACCATGACCGGATGAACGGCGAAGAGCGCCGCCGCCAGCCACGCGCCGGGCACGCGCAGCCGGACCAGCAGTCGCCACAGCAGCACGGCACTCAGCGCGTGCAGCGAAACATTGATCAGGTGATACCCCAGCGGATGCAAGCCCCACAGGTGGTATTCGATCCAGAACGTGGTGTGAACCAGCGGGTAATACTGTCGCTCGGTCGATTTATCGAACCAGATGCGCCGCAGTCCGTCGAAGGTGTGCAACGCCTCGTTATTCTCGACGTAGCTCTCGTCGTCCCAAATGAAGCCGGCGCGAACGACTGGCAAGTAAGCCACGACCACTAGCGCCAGCAATAGCCCTGCTGCCGCGGCCCTTCGCGAACGCGGTTCAGTCGGCGCGTCCGGTAGGTACGTCGCGGGCTTGATCCGGACGGCCTGCTGCTTGCGATGTGCTTTGGTGCGAGGCTTCATAGAACGATCGACAGCTATACGGTCAGGACGACCACGAACAATTACGAGATGAGACTCTGGCGGGCTCGAGCGCGCATGCTGCCGTGGGAACTGCCCGTTGCCCCACGCGCCGGCGACTTCCGGCCAAATTCTGAGCCTAACCCGCTGGTTTCGGCGGGACAAGTTTAGGAATCGGCCGCGCGGTTAGATGGTCAGCTTTCGGTCGCGGGCAACCACGGGCCAGACGCCTGTTGCGCGACGATTGACGATTGTAACGGCCGCCGCGTGCAGAGCGACGGTGGGACATATATGCCAGGGCACGCCATATAAGACGTCGCCCACAGCGAACTCGCCGGCATGCGAGGTTTCGATCGCCAGATGCTCTTCGCTGTGAACGACCGATTTCGCGTCGGGCAGATCGAGCAAGTGAACGCGCTGGTCGGGATTGTCGGGTGAGACCGCCTTATAGCCCAGGTCCAGACACAAACGATTCGCCGTCGGCCGGCTGATGACGCGGGTCACCAAGAGCGCCGCTGGCAGGAAGTCGAGATCCGGAAAACGCGTGGCGTAGGCATGATCCCAAAACACGCACGTACCGGGACTGCATTCGCGGTCCACGTGGCCGGCATAGACTGGGAACGTTGGTGTGCCACCACTGACGATGCGTGGCACGGGCAGGCCTGCGATTGCCAGGTCGCGCAGTAAGTTGTCCACCGCGGCAAATGCCGTCTCGGCATCTTCTCGACGCTCGGCCAGGTCCGAGGCGCGAATGTGACCGTCGTAGACGTGCAGCCCACCAGGCTTGAGCCCAGGTGAGAGCGCAATCCGACGATAGAGGTCAACAGCCTGCTCACCGGGAGCAATGCCGCTGCGATGCATGCCCACGTCCAGGTCGAGCAGGACTTCGATCGTCGCGCCGACGGCCTCGACCGCCGCCGACAGTTCTCGTACTGCCTGGGCATCATCGGCCACGGTCGAAAAGTGTGTCGCGGGAAACGTGGCGGCCAACTGAGCCATTCGCGCCGCGTTCGGTCCGACCGGCTGGTAGGCCAGCAGCACGTCGGGCGCCCCGCACTGGGCTAGCATCTCGGCTTCGGCGATCGTCGCGCATTTGAATTTCGTAATGCCCAACGCCAGCTTGCGCCGCACCACGTCTGGCATCTTGTGCGTTTTCACGTGCGGACGCAGGCGCGCCACGTCGCCGGTGCGGGCAATCATGCGGCGCAAGTTCTCGTCGACCCGATCCGGATAAACGACCAGGGCGGGCGTGATCAGGTCGGCAACATTGTCGATCGTGTACCAGGGCTGATTCATGCTGGCAAAAGGGCGAGATACGGATCGGGGGCGGATTTCAACTCAGCATAGCCTGTGGCGCGCGGTCCGCGAATCGGTGATAGCACCGGCCGTTGGAGATGAAATCCCCAAATTCATTCAAGTTCTCTGTACCGGCCGACCGAAACATTAGCGGCCGAGGGTGCGTCGCACCGCGGCAGTCTTATCGCCGCTGAACCAGACGGCCACCCACCGAGAGCTGTGCGATCGCGATGAAGCGATTCTTTCGCCTCTGCCATGGACCGCTGGACGGGCGCACGCTTAGCCCGGGAACGGTCGATTATCAGCGGGCCACTCGCGCAGGGCAGACGTCGCGACCGGCCTTTGCGATGCCAGACCTGGCCCACTCGGGCGCCGCGGAGCAAAGCCCGGCTGCCGAGCCTGTGCCGGTACATCTTTATGAGCCGTTCGACCGGATCGACGAAATCTGGCTCGAAATCGTCCTCTGCAAATATGTCGGCTCGCAGCAGCAGACCGATGCGGAACTGAATTAACGGTCGGTTTCGCACGCCGGCCGAAATTCGCCCGCCGGTCGACGGCACATGGCATTCTGGCGATTCTGTTGCCCGACAGGCTTTCTCCCAGGTGTTGCTCCGCGCCTAACCTGGTGACCTGCTGATTCGCGGGCTGACGACGACGGCGCCAGCTACTCACGGTGCGGTATACTCGGCGGCTAGCGAGAGAGATTTGCAGCCCCCGAACCGCGAGACTTTACGATGAGCGAGCCCCTGGCCGGCCAGCGTTTCCTGATGTTTGTCGATGACATCTATGAGGATCTGGAGCTATGGTACCCCCGGCTGCGGCTGATCGAGGCCGGGGCCGCGGTGACCGTGGCCGGTCCGGCGGCGGATCGCGTCTATCACGGTAAGCACAGCTATCCCTGCCGGTCGGACGCCGCCATAGCAGACATGAAGGCCGGAGACTTCCACGGCGTCGTAATTCCTGGCGGTTTCATGCCGGATAAGCTGCGCCGCGACCCGCAGGTCCTGTCGCTGGTGCGCGAATTCGCCGGGGCGGGCAAGCTCGTGGCCGCGATCTGCCACGGGGGTTGGATCCCCATTTCGGCGGGCGTGTATCGGGGCGTTCGGGTCACCGGCTCGCCCGGCATCAAAGACGATCTGGTCAACGCCGGGGCCCAGTGGGAGGATGCTTCCGTGGTCATCGACCGGCATTTCGTCTCCAGCCGTAAGCCGGATGATCTGCCGGACTTCTGCCGCGGGATCTTGGCGGTCAGCGGGAAGCGATAGCGATGCGTGCCGCGAGGGACCGGTCGGGTCGATCATGCGTTTTGGCAATTTGGATGATTTTCGTAGAGCATTCTCTGTTTCGGATGGGCTTTTAGGAACCATCTCTGGCTTTATCGAGCAGGGACTCGCGTCGGTTCTCGACGGGGGCCGGGAACATTAAGGAACCGTTTGCTACCTCACGTTTTAGGGCAATTATAATTTGTCCAAATTGCTTGTCCCGCCTCGATGGCATTGATAAACTGACGATTGTCATATCCAGGGGTGCTTTCTGCGCCGTACCAGTCGGCTGGGGACACAAGAGAGGTAATTATATGATCCGTCGTATTGCTCGCGGTTCTCGACTGTCGCACGGGCGCGTCACGCCCGAACGCCGGGGCTTCACCCTGGTCGAGCTATTGGTAGTGATCAGCATCATCGGCACCCTGGTGGCGCTGTTGTTGCCGGCCGTGCAGATGGCGCGCGAAGCCGCACGCCGCAACACGTGCATGAACAATCAGCACAACTTGAGTTTGGCGATCACGAACTATACCGGGGCCCGCAAGCTGTACCCCGGATATCGTGACGCGATGCAAACCAACCTTGGATTGGTGCCCGTCAGTTGGACGACTGCGATTCTGCCCTACATGGAGCAGCCGCAGGTCTATAACCAATGGAAGCAGATGATTGGCGGGGCAAATATGAGTCTAATGTCTTTCCCATATCTCGAACCGCTTGTCTGCCCCAGCGATTTGACGGTTCAAGACGTTAGTGCCCCGATAAGCTATGTTGTGAACACGGGACAAGCGGACCTATATCCGACGACGTCATCGATTGGGGGGAACACTTACAATGCAGGCGGCGCGACGTCGCCAGGCTCCAGTCAGCCGGCAAAGGCCGCGCTGATTCATCCGGATAGTCCTGCTAACGGCATCTGCGTAAGTCGCTGGGATCAGAACTGGGTCGCCCAAGGAAAGCAGAGCTCGCTGCCACGCAACACCGACGACACGATTCGGGATGGCAAGAGCAATACCTTGTTGCTGGCGGAAAATCTCGAGGCGAGAAACTGGTACGACGAAACGAGCTATGGCGACCCGAATCTCGCGAACAGTACCAACCTGTTGACTGGTAATGCGTCGTTCCCAACAACCGATACGAGCACGACTTTCCCGACATCGGTTACATCGAATGGCTATTTGACCGCCCCGGTTGGTCCCACCGGTACCAAGTTGTCGACCGGTACCCCGCAAGCACCGTCGCTCCTCACTGCCGAGGCGTTTACTGGGTTTGTCTGGTGGCCTCAATTCGTTCCTCCGTCGCAGGTGTGTGGCATCAACGGCCTTCCGCAGACCGAAGTTGGATATGCCACGGACATGTACTACGCACGTCCCTCCAGCAATCACCCTGGCATCGTCGTCGTAGCATTTGCCGATGGTCACGTTCAGACCCTGAGCGAGAATATCAATTACACGGTGTATTGCTTGCTGATGACTCCCGATGGCGCGAAGTGCAATCCTCCTGGCCTACCGTTTGTCAGTTCCAAAGACAATACTTTGCCTAGTTTTTACACAAATACGCAGGCAGTCACCGGCGGATTTCGCAACTCGGTCGTCAGTGGGTTGGATATCCAGTAACTGCGTGATGTCGCCGCTTGATTGCGGCGTAGCGTTGATTCAATCTGTGCAAACGTGAAAGGTGGAGGTCGCAAGACCTCCACCTTTTTTTGTAGGGTGCCTTGCGGGCGCCAGGCGATCCGTTTGAGGATTGCATCACCGCGACGGATTCATGGTACGAACAGCGTACGCTACGTGGGATGGGCGACAGCGGAACGGTTGCCTACCTTGCCTGCACTATGCGCTACGTTCGGCAATCGGGCGTTGATCTCGCCGACAATTTCGCGCCGCGCTTCGCACACTTTTCGGCGGTGATCCGCAATCGAGGCTCGGTCTTCACGCTTGGCTCGCTGGGCCGGCGCTCCGCGGTCGTTTCCCCTATAATGGCGACCGTTGCGTTGGACGCGGTTGCTTAGGGCGTCGGATTGAATCGCGTACTGGTTGCCCGCCGCGCTACATGTCGCGTCAATTTCAAATGCGGTGCCCACAGGGCACCCTACGATGAGGAGTGTTGGTGGTATGGATACCGGTACGATTTGGCGTGATTTTTTTCTGGCGTGGCCGAAGGATATGTTGCGACGGGGGGTGCTGGTTACGACCTTCGAAGAGCAGATTCCCTTCGACGGTTTTCTCACCACCGAGACCCTGTTGCTCCTCGAGCGGCGCACGCCCGACACGATCGGCGCCCGCAAGGTGATCCTTCCCTTCGGCAACATCGCGGCCATCAAGCTGGTGGACGTGGTGAAGCAGAAAATATTGACCACCGCCGGGTTCGCGGGCGATCTACCGAATCAAGGATGACCGGAGCGAAGGAGTGGGCAACCGGCCGTAGGCAGAGGGCAGTGAAGCAAATGCAGAGTGATGAGTGGGGGAAGACGCTTTAGCTCGGCGCTTCGGGCTGGTGTGTGGTTCGTGACGGCTTTTTGGGATAGTGTTTTTGACCCAGCCGAAATTTATGGCCGTCATTCATCGGTCATCTCATCGTTCATCAATCGGCATTCGTCGATTATTTGCTGAAGGCGTGAACGTTTTGCGGCCTGAAGGCCTGAAGGCCTGAAGACTGGTGTGTCTCGGACACACCCTACAAGTACTTAGAAAATCCGGCCACGAAAAGTGCGAAAAGGCACCAAGAGAAAGTTAGGGAACTGTGCCTAGAGAATTCTCTGTGGCCTCGGTGAACTCTGTGGCAAGAATCTTCTGGCCCGGAAGGGAAAGAGTGGGCCGCTGACAGTCGGCTGGGGCCGTTTAGAAACGGAGAATGCG
>DASYDW010000088.1 GCA_036499395.1 Pirellulales bacterium | reverse complement strand
CTGCTGCGGTTGACGGAGCGAATCCTGAACCGAATTCGGCAATTTGTCGGCGCTCCGCAGCAAAAGACTTAGCTGCCAAATTTCCGAGTCGCTCAGTTTCTGGTTGAACGACGGCATGGCGCTGAAACGGATCCCGTTTTTCACTATCCAGTGAATGGTGCCTACCGGATCGTCGGTTACGCCCGTACCTGGCGGAAGCAGGTGCGGCGGGAGCGGATAAAATCCCTTCGCACCACTCGACGCCTGATCCAGCCGTCCGTGACACCCTGCACAAGCCTGCATATATATTTTCGCGCCTGCCAGAAGATTGGTCTCGTCTGCCTGAAGCGGCGATTCGTCGTGGGAACTTTTCCCGATTGAGGCTTCAATGGCCTTGTTTGCAATGAACTGTTCCATTGGCAACGGGCCGCCCTTCGTTCCCATATAGACGCCGCGCGTAGCGAAAAGATAACCCGCCAGCAGGAGAAGACCGGCTCCAATAACCAAGCCAAGGAGAAATTTGACCATAGATCAAGTAATGAGACGGAATCGCCGGGAAAAATAAAGTACTTTCGTGCGCCTCGACCTGCCTTCAAAAATTACGGCGCGGCAAGTAGAGCGAGGCGGCTACAGCGTGGTTACTTCCGCCGGGTGTTTGTGCGACGCGCGCGATTCGTTAGGCATTCGCTCTTTCTACCGAATGGATTTTGACATATTCGGTGAAACGGACACGGGCGTGCGAGACTAACGGCTAGATAATTTCGCTGTTCCTTCGGCGGGCGACATTTGTTTATTCTTCATGACAAACCTTACTGCCCTACTTCGAACTGCCCGGTATTGAACAAAGGATAGGAATATTTCTAGTAAGTCGGAACGAGAAGTAGCTTGTCCTTTCGAACGAGACGGCTATGGCACGAGCCGCTGCCTAGAGCGTGTCGTTGCACGCGTAGCGGGAGACTACGACGATCTTCGTCCCGTGGTCGGGCGCGCTAGTTACCGTCAAGGTGCCGCCCATTTGCGCGACACGCTCGCGCATGCCGATCAGACCAAACCCATCATGGCGATCAGTCGTGGTGAATCCTTCACCATCATCCTCCAGTTCAAGTCGAAGTTCCTTCTTGTTGAAGTTGAGGCGCGCTTCGAATCGGCCGGCGCGAGCATACTTCAATGTATTCGTTAGGGTTTCCTGACCGATCCGCAGCAGGTTCTGCTGCCAAAGCGGAGGAAGATCGCGCGGGTGACCACGCATCTGAAATTTAGTATGAAGCGCGGTGCCGGCAGTGGATTGCCTAATCATCCGCTTGAGCGCATCCCAAAACGATGCGTCTTCCAAGGCTTGCGGCCGCAACGCATGCACTGAGCGACGAGCTTCGACTAAGCTTTGGCGCGCCAGATCGCGGGCGCTCTGCAAATGTTTCTGAGCATCCTTCTTCAGGGCTTTTGCACTCGCGTCCTCGGCTGCTTGCAGCTGAACCACAATGCCGGTGAAGCCTTGCGCCAGCGTGTCGTGAACGTCGCGGGCCATGCGATTGCGTTCTTCGAGTGTTGCGGCTTGCCGGCTCTGGATCGCAAGCATGGCTTGGTGCGCGAGAGCTTGCGCGAGTTCGACCTCAGCTGGCTGGTAAGGCGGCCGTCGGGCGTGGCAGATTGTGATGAACCCTTTGACTTCGCCTCCTACACGCATCGGTAGCCGCAAAATTTTTCGCATTCCTTGAGATTGAAAATACGCTCGCAGAGCATCGCGGATTCGCGGATCGGTGTCGACGTCTTCATAGGCAATCGGAACGCCGCTGAAAAATAGTTCCTGAAGTCCGCCGTCTTCTTTCCAGAAAAGGGGATCCTTCACAAAGGGGTGCTCCGAAGCATGCGGATCAGAGTTGTCTTGTCTAACAGCCGCGCGCAGTACCAGCGAATGAGTCGCGTCGTCTACCAGCCACAACCAAACCGCAACCCACTGACTGCCTAACAAGCGACCCATGGTGCTCAGCATGCGCAGGATGAATTGGTCCGGTGCAGGCGCGGTGGCGAGCACATCCAGACTTTGCACGAGCGCCTCCACCTGTCCGCGCGCGACTTGCTCGGACGCACGGAGAGCCTCCCCCGCTTTTTTGCGTTCTGTGATATCCATTACTGCGCCGATGTATTCAGTGTCGCCGGATTGGCTCACTAAGCATTGACCAATGCTGTGCACATATTTCATCGAGCCTCCTGGGATAAGGAGCCGGTACTCAACTTCAAAATCCCTTTTCTCTCTAATAGCTACCCGCCGAATCTGCTCAACCGTAGGGCGATCTTCCGGATGAATGCGCTCGAGACTCAACGAATACGAGGGTTTCGTTTTGTCTGGATCAAAACCAAAAATGGCGAAAAACTCTTGGGACCAGACAACTTCTCCGCTACCTACGTTCCAGTGCCAACTTCCGGTGTGGCTGAGTCTCTGCGCTTCAGCCAAATAAGCTTCGCTGCGCTCTAGGGCCAGCTTCTCTTCGGCCAACAGGGCTTTTGCCTCCGCTAATTGCGTGTTCCGCTGCTCGAGCTCTTGAGTCCTGACTCGCAGAGCCCCCGCCTGTGCCTGAGCACGTTGCGCGAGATAGACCGTCAAACCGAAGATCGGCGCCATGAGGCACCCGCCACCGAGCACAACGGCAGGTAGGAGAGCGAACGGTGCATTCCCCCCTGCGATGAGGGCTTGCCACAAGCCCACGGTACTCGTGCCGACGGCGATCCCCACGCTGA
Organism: Pirellulales bacterium; assembly: GCA_036499395.1. Lineage (NCBI taxonomy): Bacteria > Pseudomonadati > Planctomycetota > Planctomycetia > Pirellulales > Pirellulales bacterium. Next base: position 11,407 of record DASYDW010000088.1, on the reverse strand, counting down.
TTGGCAACCACCGCGGGGTGCCGGTCGGGTCCATCTCGACGTGCCACGCCAACGCAAGGATGCCGAACCCGAGGACGGAGAAGCCGACTGCGGTATGTAACGACACGCGTGTGAGGTTACCCCAACCGAACGCATCGCTCGACCCCAGCGCAAAAGCCATGCTCGTTGCCATGCCAACCGCCGCGATGATCGAACCGTTTAGCCCCAACAACAGCGCGACCCGCCTCGATAGGATCTTGGGCGCTAGCAGCAGCCCAATCGAACCCATGGCGAAACAAATCGCCGACACCGGCGCCATGCGTCCCGGGGTCGACAGCTTGACGGTGATATAGGATGGCCCCAGGAGCTCGTCTATTCCGGCATTCACGCGGAACACGTATTCAACGATAGTGAGGACACTCACGATACTGACTATTCCCGTGCACACGATAACCAGCCAACGTGACCTCTGCAGAGCTACCATCAGCAGGGCGACACCACACAGCAGAAAACACACGCTCGCGTTCCGCGTCATGGGGGGCAGTTGTGGCACGAACTGGATGAGCGCGGGTTCGTGAAAGAACCAGCCGACGAGCACAGTCACGCCTAACCCGACGATGAAAACAGCCGAGCCCGCCGCGACGCGCTTCGGCAAAGGCTTTAAATGATCGCTTTCAGTCACTCCAGAGAACCTCCAAATTTCGGATTCAGACATGGCAAATCCTCGAGCGGCTTTTCATCGAGTATAGCTAGAGTTGAAGCAGGCCGCGTTGGTTTGCAGCGGCGATAGCCTCCGTCCGGCTCATCACACGCAGTTTCGTGAACATGTTTCTGACGTGCGACTTCACCGTTGCTTCACTGATGAACAAATCCGAGCCGATCTCCTTATTGCTTCGGCCCTTCGCCAGAAGCTTCAATACATCTATCTCGCGACTCGTTAGGGCGTCACCGCTCACGCGCGCCGCTAGTTTCGCGCCCAATGCCGGCGGAATGCAGGTTCGACCGGCATGCACCTTGCGAATGCAGTCCAGCAATTCCTCCAGCGGCGCATCTTTTAGCAGGTACGCTCGTGCGCCGGCCCGCATAGCCTGGTAGATCTCCTCGTCCGTGTCGTAGGTCGTCTGCACAATCACGCGGGCAGAGACGTCCTCGTCACGTATCTCTCTGATAACGGCCACGCCGTTCAGCTTTGGCATTCGCAGATCAAGCAGAGCGACATCCGGGCGATGCGTCTTCCAAAGGTCGACGGCTTCCCGTCCGTCCGCCGCCTTCGCCACGACCCTCATATCATCCTGCCGGCCGATCGCCGCTGTTAAGCCTTCCAGAATTAGCACATGATCGTCCGCTACCAGCAGGCGAATCTGCTCGCGTTTCGCGGCCTTCGGCTTCCCTCCGCGCCTAACAACAGCGGCTGTGGGGCGCATTTTGTTAGCGGCATCTACGGTCGACCTCTCAGAGAGAAAGATCAAGAATGAAGAAGATCGGTTCCACGATATCAAAAATGCCGGAAACTCGTGAGATGGACGTTTCCCGTTGCGGGCGGATCCAGCAGGTCAGGTTCGTATTCGATGTTGCCGGCAATCAGCGCCGTTTCGCACGTGTGGCAAACCGCGGAGTAGTCGCGCCGTTTTGATCCTTATCGTGTTCGCAATACCTAATCACTGATCCCGAGATGACCGCTAACTCGAAAGAGGTAGCGACGAATAGATCCTCGGTCGCACACGAAAATCTTACGGACGCCTTGTAGCAGCCAAAGAGCGTCGGCCACAGCGTTTTGATATGAAAACGAAGCATTCCCAGGTAGTAGGAGCAGACCGCAGCAAAAGTGACCCCGGGCCGGCTAATCCGATGCTGGACGACCAGAATCGAGATTCCATCTGGCCACCCAGCACGGATTCCAAGAGCCTTGTCGAGACGTTCAAGTATCCGTTCTCCTTCGGCAACAAGCGCACGTATGAAGGCGGATGGTCACGCGAGGTGACGGTGCGGGAGCTTCCTGTTTCCAAAACCATGGCCGGCGTTAACATGAGACTGACCGCGGGGGCATTCCGCGAGCTTCATTGGCACACGGCAGGCGAATGGGCCATCATGCTTTACGGAACAGCACGGATTACGGCCATCGATTTGGACGGCAAAAGTTTCGTCGCCGACGTGGGCAAAAATGATCTTTGGTTCTTTCCGTCGGGAATCCCTCACTCCATTCAAGGCCTTAACCCCGACGGATGCGAGTTCATGCTCGTGTTTGACGACGGTAACTTTTCGGAGTCAGAGACTGTCCTGCTGAGCGACTCCATGGCGCATTTGCCGCCTGAGATATTGGCAAAAAATTTCGCGGTCAAAGCGGAAGCATTCAAGAATATTCCCAAGGGAGAATTGTTCATTTTCGAAGCGGATATCCCAGAATCACTTGAGGCCGACCAGAAAGCAGCGGCGGGCACACGTGGAAAGTCGCCCGAGAACTTTGCCTTTCGCACGATGGAAATGCCGCCGACGAAGAAAACAAAGGGCGGCGAGGCGCGCATCGTTGATTCAAGCAATTTCAAAGCCTCAACCACGGCGATGGCACTTGTCACAGTTCATCCGGGCGGGCTTAGGGAATTACACTGGCATCCAAATGCGGACGAGTGGCAGTACTACATTAGTGGCAAGGGACGAATGACCGTGGTGGCCACAGGCAACAAGGCTCGCACGATGGACTTTCAAGAGGGAGACGTCGGGTACATCCAGAAAACCTTGCTGCACTACATCGAGAACACAGGCGACACGGATCTGGTGTTCCTGGAGACGTTCGGCAAGGTCGATCGTTTTCAAGACCTTTCGTTCTCTGAATGGCTTGCTCATACTCCGCCGGAAGCGGTCATGGCGCACTTGCGCATCGATAAGGCCACTTACGACGCGATCCCCAAGAACGGCGGCGTGATCATGCCATTGTAGAAAGACTCGATCGATTACAAAAAAAATATCCCAGGAGGTTCTAATATGACTACGACATTCACGTCCGAAAAGGACAACCTAGATTGCGATGCGGAGTGCAACAGGAAGCGTTGGCGCCAGCTTATTTTTGGCGTCGTGTGCATGTTCATGATCGCCAACCTGCAATATGGGTGGACCCTGTTTGTTGTACCCCTGCATGAGGCACATGGTTGGACGATCACCCAGATCCAGTTTGCCTTCACTTTGTTCATTGCCTTGGAGACCTGGGGAACGCCGATCGCCGGTTGGATCGCAGACAAGCTTGGGCCGGACTGGGGCCCGCGTGTCGCAATCAGCGCCGGTGGCGCGCTGGTCGCTTTAGGGTGGACGATTGTATCCATGGCGCACTCGCTGCATGTGCTCTATTTCGGCAATGCCGTGGCGGGCCTCGGTGCCGGAGCCGTCTATATGACATGCATCGGGATCGCCGTGAAATGGTTCAAGGACAGCCGCGGCCTTGCGGTTGGCCTGGTCGCGGCTGGCTTTGGCACTGGAGCTGCACTCACCGTCATCCCCATGCGCATGGTGATCGCTGCTAGCGGCTACCAATCGGCGTTTCTCTGGTTCGGACTGGTCCAGGGAGCCCTGATCCTGATCATGGCGCAAGTCATTCGCGCGCCTTACCCGGGAGAGGCACCGGCGGTCAGGGCTGTCAAGGTGAAGCAGACCGGTCACAGCTACACGACTCCCGAGATGCTGCGTCAACCTGTGTTCTGGGTTCTCTACACGTTGCGCCTCATGATGGTTGCGGGCGCCCTGATGGTGATCGCGAATCTCGCGCCGCTGGCGCGTGCCTTTGGGGTTGCCGAATTGGCGCTATGGGGCACGACAACACTGAGCGCAGGGCTGATCTTGGCCAACCTCTCGGACGGCGTTGGACGGCCGTTCTTCGGCTGGCTGGGCGATCGGATCGGCAACACTTCGGCCATGGCGATCTCCTTCGCTGTTGGCGCCGCAGGCTATTACCTTATGAGCGTCACGGGACATCATCCCCTGGGATATGCCGTCTTCGCCGGGGTGATCTTCCTTTGTTGGGGCGCGATTTTTAGTGTGTTTCCGGCAATGAACACCGATCTGTTCGGCCCGGAATACGCGACCGCGAACTACTCGATCCTCTACACTGTCAAGGGTGTCGCAGCGTTCCTGCTGCCGCTTGGGACCCTGCTGGTCACGGCCACCGGTACCTGGAACAGCGTGCTCTTTCTGGCTGCAGGAATCAGCGTGCTTTCTACCATTCTGGTGTTGGCGGTGCTGCGGCCTGCCGAACACCGGCATCACGCTGACGAGCAGGGCCATGCAGAACGCGTTCGGAGGCCGTTTATGCGCGCCACGACGGCGTAATGCCAATGTAGGAAGAAGAGGAAAGCTAACATGGATCGTATTATCAATTTTTTGATAAAGCTCAAAATCCTGAAGAAGGACCTTGACTACCACGTGATTCGGGCGTCGATGGTCGTCATATTTCTTTTCTTTGGATATCAGAAATGGTTTGACTATGAGGCGCAGGCGTTGATTCCCTACATCGGCAACGGCCCCCTCCTTTCCTGGATGTATCCGGTTTTCGGCATCCGCGGGGCTACTTACTTTTTAGGCGTATCGGAATGGTTGTTTGGCGGGCTCTTGCTCCTGGGCTTCTGGAATAAAAAATTGGGAATTCTCGGAGCCCTCGGTTCATGCTTTGCCTTTGTGGCGACGGTCACGATTATCCCGTTTATGCCGGATGGCTGGGCTGCCTCTGCAGGCGGGTTTCCTGCTATGACCGAGAAAGTTGCATTCCTTCTGAAGGATCTCGTTCTTTTCGCTGCATCGTTCTATTTATTAAGACAGGGTGTGCTGAGAGTGTCGTCGTCCAGGAAATATGTGCACGTGGATTTGATAAGCGATGAAGTAACACATAACGGTCCAGCCCGCGTTCCGTTGAGGTCTCCGATCAACAACGTTACAACATCCGTCGTACCTAAACGGAAAGCAGTTTCCAAACCATCTATCACAGCACGCAAATCTGACTCAACTCGCCATCGCGTTAGCGCACGTTGATCCTGGTTCATAAAACAGACACATACACACTGAAATCGACATGACGAATTACAACTACGCGAGCGTACGCGGACGAAAGATTTTTTATCGCGAGGCCGGCAACAAAGATGCGCCAACTGTCGTTCTGCTGCACGGTTTTCCCAGCTCATCGCACATGTTCCGCGATCTGATTCCAAAACTGTCGGATCGCCTCCATGTGATTGCGCCGGACTACATTGGTTTCGGCTATAGCGATGCGCCGAATACGAACGACTTCAAGTATACCTTCGACAATCTGGCGGAGCACGTGGAGGAATTGCTCTTCCGTGTTCTCGGCCTGGAGAAGTTCAGTATCTACGTGCAGGACTACGGCGCGCCGGTAGGCTATCGGATTGCCTCAAAACATCAGGACGCGATCGAAGGCATTGTGGTTCAAAACGGCAATGCGTATGTGGAAGGGATCGGCGAAGCATTTAACCCGATGAAACCGTTTTGGAAGGATCGGAATACCGAGACCGAGAAGCCTGTGCGGGGACTGCTCACGAAGGAGACGACTGTCTTTCAATACACGCATGGCGTTAAGGACCCGCAGCGGATCAGTCCCGATGCCTATACCTTCGACCAATTCCTTCTCGACCGTACGGGCAACGACGCCGTTCAGCTCGATCTTCTTTATGACTATCAATCAAACGTCACACTTTACGACGGCTGGCACGAGTACTTCCGGAACAAACAACCGCGCATGCTCATTGTCTGGGGAACCAACGATCCATTTTTCACAGTGGAAGGGGCGAAAGCCTACCAACGGGACATTCCTCACGCGGAACTGCACCTAATCGATACCGGCCACTTCGCCCTCGAGGATTCGAGCGAGTTTATTGCGGAGCGCATTCGAGAGTTTTTGGAGTAATTCCCGATTTACACCTGTAACACGAGGTCACAAGGAAGGAACGAAACGTGCCATTTCCTGAAAACACCGCGGTAGTTGTGGCCCATGGCGCTTGGGCGGATGGATCGAGTTGGAAGGAAGTCATTCTCGCCCTTAGCAAACAAGGATTGCAGGTTATTGCAGCGCCGCTACCACTCACCTCGCTCAGCGACGATATCACTGCACTGAACCGGACGATCGCCAGGACAAGCGGTCCTGTGCTTGTCGCGGGACACGCTTATGCCGGTGCAGTGATTGCGGCGGCGAATGACGAGCGCGTCAAAGCACTGGTCTATGTGGCGGCGCTTGCTCCTGAAGAGGGAGAGACTGTCGCCCAAGTCTTTTACCGCGATGAAGCGCATCCGCAAGCCCCCAATCTCGCACCTGACGGAGAAGGATGGATCTGGATGCCCGAGGAAGGGTTCTCCAACGCCTTCGCGCATCATGCCACTGCAGATCAAATTGCATTATGCAAAGCGGTCCAGCGGCCAATCTCACTCAAGTGCATCCAGGAGCCGGCTCCGAAGCCCGCGTGGAGATCAAAGCCGTCCTGGTTTCTGATCGCGGAAGAAGACCGCATGATCAATCCCAAAACGCAACGTTTCATGGCCGAGCGAATGCAGGCGCGCACTCATGCGTTTGCCGTCGACCATACGCCCTTACTCACTGCGCCGGAAAGAGTCGTGGAGGTCATCATCGCCGCTGCACAAGAAACGCTCTCGTACCCCACCGACCGTGAAGTTCCGCGCTCCTTGTCAACTTTGTTCGATATCTCAATCCGTCTAGAAAGGTGAAACATCATGAACCAATCCGTTGCAATCGTCACCCGACGCAGGCCAAAGAATCGGCAGGGCTACACCGGTCCGGCTGGCACGACACCCCTACCGTGGCTAATCTCCTTATTCGTTAGGCGACGCCACCACAATCTTTTAAAAGGAATCTGCACGCTTGAATTACTAAACGGTGAGCGGTGGCAGCGATGGGTTCCCATACCAATTCGGATGATCCTTGGTGTGGGGTTCATGGTCCATGGATGGGCCAAGTGGAGTCGTGGGCCAGCGGCCTTCGCCGAGCTTTTGAAACAGGCTCACGTGCCACTGCCTCTCGCTAACGCCTGGCTGGTGACCTTGCTGGAGATTTGTGGCGGCCTGGCTCTTCTAATCGGGGCATTTGTCGCCATCGTAAGTGTTCCACTAATCCTTTCGATGCTGGGCGCGATGTTTACCGTAAACATCAAGTTCGGCTTTAGCGCCGTGAACACAATCGGCCTCACCCCTGCGGGGCCCCAATTGGGCCCGCCTGGTTACGAAATCAACCTGCTATACATCGCCTGCCTGGCGGTGCTTATCCTCGGCGGCGCGGGCCCTTTGTCGATTGATGCGCTGCGAAGTCGCCAACGGCAGCGGCGTTTGCGAGTAGCCGCCTAACCAATCGAGCTAAACTAACTGGAACAATTCAAAAGTCCAGTGCCGACTATAACGTAAGTGGCGATTACCGTCCGACAACTTTTAGGCGCACTGGCTTCTTATTCCGGTAAAGAAAGGGAAAATAATCGAGCAGTGATTGATTCAATGCCTTTCTACCTCGAAAGAGGGAGCGCACATTAGGTCTGAATTGGCAGCCCGAAATCTGACTCATGTGCCGTCGCCAGCGATGATTCATAACCGACCGTCAACTTACCATGAATGCAATGAAAGCCGCCGATTCCGCCGCTGTAACTCCAATCGACAAATTATCGCAGACGGAAACCGATCGCCCTCACCGAAACGAGATTAACGCCGCGGGTGAACCGGAAAAATATGACGTCCTTGTGCTCGGAGCCGGCACGGGGGGTAAATTAATAGCATGGACGATGGCCAAAGAAGGTAAGCGAACGGCCTCGATCGAGCGGAAGTACATCGGCGGAGCGTGTCCAAATATCGCCTGCCTGCCAAGCAAGAACATCATTCACAGCGCGAAGGTTGCTTCCCTGTTCGCACGGCATCAGGAATTCGGGATGGAAACTGGACCGGTTAGGGTAAATATGGCCGGCGTTTTCGAGCGAAAACGAAAAATGGTCGAGGGCTTGATCAAAGTCCATCTCGATCAATACAAGGAATCCGGAGCTGAATTGATTTGGGGGAATGCTCGATTCATCGGACCGCGTACTCTCCAGGTCGCTCTGCGCGACGGCGGCGAGCGCACACTTACCGGTGAGCGCGTATTCGTGAACGTCGGAACCCACGCCGCGATACCAGACATACCTGGACTGGTGGAGGCTAAGCCGATGACGCATGTCGAGGTGCTCGACCTGCAGCGGCTTCCCGAACATCTGATCGTTCTGGGCGGCGGCTACGTGGGGCTGGAGTTGGCGCAGGCCATGCGCAGGTTTGGTAGCCGCGTCACATTGATCGCTCGCGAGCCGCAGCTTGCGCCAAAAGAGGATGCTGATGTTGCGCAAGCGATACTGGAATTATTCCGCGACGAGGGAATCGAGGTTCTGCTGCGTACGCAAGTTCTGAGTATCAAAGGTATTTCGGGAGAGCGTGTAGAACTGCAGGTTGAAGACGAAGCCGGCACGCGAACCATAGAAGGAACGGACATTCTGGCTGCGCTTGGGCGTGTCCCGAACACGCAAGGAATCGGCTTGGAAAAGGCGGGAATTGAAGTCACTGAGCGTGGGCATATCCGAGTGAATGATCGCCTGGAAACAACGGCGCCGAATGTATGGGCTGTAGGAGAATGCGCCGGGAGCCCCTATTTCACCCACGTATCCGAAAATGACTTCCACATCATTCACGCGAATCTGAACGGAGGTAACCGCAACACGCGCGACCGCCTGGTTCCTTACTGTCTCTTTATTGATCCACCGCTGGGTCGCGTTGGCATCAACGAGTCACAGGCTTTGGCAAACAACATCTCGTATCGAGTGGCGTCACTGCCGATGGATGCTGTATTCAGACCGCATACTCTCTCTGAGACGCGCGGATTTATGAAGGTTATCATCGATGCGCATAGCGATCGCATTCTCGGGTTCTCTGCTTTCGGCCCGGAAGCAGGAGAACTAATGGCTAACGTTCAGGTCGCAATGCTGTCAGGGGCGCCATACACGCTGTTGCGAGATGCCGTGTTCACTCACCCCACCATGAGTGAGGGCTTGGGAATGTTGTTTGCCCGTGTGCCCAAACGACGTGAGGCGGCGGTCGAGAAACGCGATCATGCGCGAGTCGGCCGATAGGAATCAGACCAATGAGCGGAAGAATGAGAGCTAATGCCGTAAGTGCGCTTGGCAACCTACCCTTCCATTGGCCGGAGTACCTAATGGAAGCTGGCGAGTTGGCTTTGTATATGTTTGCTACGTGCACGTTTGCGACCTTATTACAACATCCTGCCTCACCGGTCCGGCACTTGATCGTCAATGGCTTTTATCGCCGTGCGGTTATAGGATTAGGCATGGGCGCGACGGTCGTCGCGATTATCACCTCCCCGTGGGGTAAGCAGTCCGGAGCTCATTTCAATCCAGGAGTGACGCTGACGTTCTATCGATTGGGAAAAATGGACTTCTCGGATGCGGCGTTCTACGTCGCCGCACAATTCCTTGGCGGCATTGGCGGTGTTGTGATCGCCACGCAATTACTGCGAGGTGCGCCTGGTCACGCCGCGGTGCACTATGCGGTGACACTTCCTGGCAGGTATGGCAACGCTATCGCCTTTATTGCAGAAATGACGATTTCTTTTATTCTGATGATCACGGTGCTGTTCGTGTCCAATCGCGAAAACATCGCACGATACACACCGTACTTTGCCGGCGGACTTGTCGCTATATACATGATCTTTGAATGGCCGCTATCCGGGATGAGCACGAACCCGGCACGAACGTTTGGTTCAGCCTTTTCCGCCAGCTATTGGCACGCGCTTTGGATCTATTTCACTGCGCCTCCGTTAGGCATGCTCGCCGCCGCAGAGATTTTTCTTCGGCTTCGCGGAGGGGTCAGTCCCATTTGCGCGAAGCTGTACCACGCGAATAGCACACGCTGTATATTTCACTGCGGATATCGAACAGGGCGCTCGCGATTCTTAACTCAAAGTCCCTCATTCTGACCGGCGCCGCGGTTGCCCAATCACCGCTGTGGCAAAAGCCATCCACAGCACTGATCACAGGTGGCACATGAGACGGAATCGCCGGGAAAATAAAGGACTTTCGTGCGCCTCGACAGAGCGAGGCGGCTATAGCGTGGTTACTGTTTCGAAAGTTTCGTTTCTTCCTGCAACAGCGTTTTCACATTGGCCAGGATGAAGCGAGGATCAAGCGTCGCCGAACTGTAGATGTTTCGTATACGACCTTTGCGATCGATGAGAAAGACTCGCAGGATGTGGTACAGCGGACCTTGCGCGTCGTTGGGATTCGAACGCTTGTCCACTGCCTGGCCGCCGTGGCGGATCACTCGTCACTCGTCACTGCCTTTCATAAACGAATCTCGCCAACGGCTGTCAAACCTTGCGTGCGGGACCTCGCCGATCATCTCCTGAAAAACAAGAACGCGTTGATGCAATTGGCCCCCGTGCCGCTTCGCATAGTCATGGGAGTCGGCTTCATCGTTCATGGCTGGGCCAAATGGAGCCGCGGCCCGGCCGGGTTTGCAAAATTGCTGCAACAAGTCGGCGTTCCCCTCCCCGACTTCACAGCCTGGGCAGTCACATTCCTTGAATTGGCAGGCGGCTTCGCTCTAATCATTGGCGCATTCGTCGCGATTGTCAGCATCCCGCTGATCGTTTCCATGTTCGTGGCAATGATCACCGTCAACGGGCGGTACGGGTTCAGCGCGATCAAAACCATTGGTCTTAACGAAAATGGTCCGGTCTTCGGTCCGCCCGGCTATGAGATCAATCTGTTATATATAGCCGGCTTGCTCGTTCTCGTTCTGATCGGCGCTGGTCCGTTGTCGATCGACCGATTGTGGAAATCAATCTCCCCCGCAAAATAGATCGCGACGAGTTTCATTCGAGTGACTCTCCTCACTTTGTTTTGTCCTCACCAAGCTTCTTGAGTATGTCCAACACGGCGCTGCAAATCTCGGCGCGGCGCTGCTCCGTATCGGACCAGGACGACAAAGGCGCCGCGTGAGAATCCAGCATAGCCAACGCTTTTTCGACGTACTGTCGTGCCAGGTCCTTCTGTCCGCTTGTGAAATAAGCATCGGCGAGGTTGAAGTGCGCATCGGCAGAGTTCGGATACGCCAGAAGATTTAGCTGAAAAATCTCAATCGCATTCTTGATGTCTACCGCACGCTGATAATCCTCACCGATGATGTCCCCGGCAGCCTCCGGCCACAACTGCGCCTGCGGATCTTTTTTTCGAGCTTCTACCAGTTGCTGCTTTACCTGCACCGCTCCGCCGGGAGTCTGAAGTTGATTCAGGATCGACGCCGATGCCAGACCGTCGGCTGGCGCGTGACCCGGTGTCTTGATCAACGTAGTAACAAACCAATGGACGATGATGCCGGGTAGCTCGGGGTGCACCTGAAACATATC
>DASYDW010000087.1 GCA_036499395.1 Pirellulales bacterium | reverse complement strand
CTGCCGTATCGAAGCCCCTTGCAGCAATCCTAGCAGCCCGTTTGGCGGTAGCAATCTTTGTTCATGGCGGCTACCTGGTACGTCATCTAATCGTCATCCCCATGAAGAGAACAACTTAGACCATATTCGTCCCGGAGAATCCCGCACATCGATCCTTGCGGGATTTCCTTCTCAGGCTGATAATCGCCGGCTTGACTATCGCCGGATTTCTCTTGGCAACCGGCCCTTTCGCCGGCCATTTTCCAGAGCCCATCGATCAAGGATCTGCACATCGTGACCAACGAATACCTGACGCTGCCGCGCAACGAGAATCAGGCGCGCGGGATTGCCCAATACGCGCTCGACTTTCTGGCCGGGAAGTTTGCCGGTCCGGCCGATTCCGTCTTTCGTATGGTCGAGCGATTTCATCTCGACAGCATCGCCTGCGGCGTCTCGGCGCTGGCCTGCGGTACGAATGCTCCGACGGTGCTGCGGCGCGAAGCTCTGGAATACCGCTGCGCGGCCGGCGAAGGCGTGCCCTGCCTGGGTTCGACCGAACGCGTGATGCCCGAAAAGGCAGTGCTGGCCAACAGCTCGGCGGTGCGCGAATGGGACTCAAACGGCACGAACTTCGGATACAACCCAGCCCGCGGCTACACGCGCGGCGAGTTCGGTCACAACGATTTTTATCCCGTGGCCGTGGCCGCGGCGCAATTGCGCGGCCTCAATGGGCGGCAGACACTGGCGGCGATGATCGCGCTCGACGAGATTCGCGGTCGGTTGGCCGAAGTCTTCGCGCTCAAGGATCACAAGATCGATCACGTCGTTCACGGGGCGATCGCCTCGGCCGCCGTCTACGGCGCCATCCTGGGCGCGACGGTCGATCAGATCGAATCGGCCATCGGCATGGTCGTGGTGCATTACATTCCATTTCGCGCCATTCGCGCCGGACATCAATTGTCAGATTCCAAGGGTGCCTCGGCCGCGATCAGCACCGAGGCGGCCGTGCTGTCGATGCGGCGTGCCATGCGTGGCTTTGTGGGGCCGGCCGATATCTTTCGCAACCCCGAGGCGATCTTCTGCTTGTTCGAGAAGCCGAAGACGCGCGACACCAGCCCGTTCGACCTGACACTCTCCACCGCGGGCGACGATTTCGCCGTGATGGGAATGCACTTCAAGCTGGGCCTGTACGAGCATCAATCGGCCGGCGCGCTGCAAGGCGTAATGGACCTGTTGACGGCGAATCCGCAACTGCTCTCCGACGAAAGCCAATTGAAGCGCGTCCGGATTGCGATTTACGAACCGGCGTTTCACATTATTGGCGACCCCGCCAAGCGCGACCCGCACACGCGACAGAGCGCCGATCACTCGATGGTCTACATCATCGCCACGCTGTTGCGCAAGGCCTTCGAACAGCGCCGCTCGGGCTGGCAAGAACTGATGCTCGTCCCCGAAGATTACAACGATAAGAGCCTGCACCATCCGCTGACACGAAAGATCATGGAGCGGATCGAGTTCATTCACGGCGGCGCGGATTACGACGCCAAGTATCCGGACGGCATTCCCACGTCGATCGAATTCGAGCATGCCACGCTCGGCAAACTGGCCAGTGGGCTGGTGATGTACCCCGAGGGGCACGCCCGAAACAACAGTGGCAACCTCGACAAGCTGCTGGCACACAAATTCCGCTTGCTGGCCGGGCTCGGCGTGCGCGACGTCGATGCGCTGTACCAGCGCTTCACGGGCCTGGCGGAAAAATCAGCCCAGGAAATTGCCCGCCTCTACGAGTTCGAGATCCTCGAGCGGGGTGGCTTTTAGTTTCTTGTGGCCGTGCTGATGACCGTGGCCGCGCCAGGCGCCGCGGTCGGCATCCCAGCTGCGCTGCATCACCAGGAATAGAAACGACGCCGTCCAGGTAATCAGGATCAGTCCGGTCAGGGCCTCGACCGAGATCAACAGCCGCACGCTGGCATGGGCCGGCGTATCGCCCCCCAACGTCGTATAAGCGACCGCCGATTGATACCAAGGCTCGAAGATGCGCTCGTTTGGCTGCAAGACTTTTCCGTCATGCAGAAACCGCAGGAAGCGGATGCCAAACGCAAAGATGCCAATCTCGAAGAGGTGGGCATGAATCGCGATCAGCACCAGGCAACCGATGGCCCGCCAATGCGCGCGTTTGAACCAACGATCGAGTGTGCGCGATAGAATCACCAGCGTGGCCAGGTGAATGCCCACGCAAGTAATCACGGCCACGGCGACGACAAAGAATGCGATTAGCGGCATAGGTAGAAAGTTGCTTGCGAATCTAGGGATCGAACGAGCTACGACAGACATTGCACGAAATCCATTTCGGGTGCGGTCTGCGAACCGCTAAAGTATTGGTCGCACTGACCGATTTGCAATTCGCGCGCATCGACCGTTTTTGTCAGCCTTTTCCGGGCAAACATCCCTCAGGGAGGACATCTCATGAATCGCGGCGTCGCACGCCTCGGCTTGGGCTCGCTCGGGGCGATGGCGATGATTCTCGGCCTGCACGGCCCGGCCCCGGCAGCCGACGGGGCGCCATTTCCAACCGTATCGCTAAAGGCAGGCAAATTAGAGGTGCATTTCCGCGATAACGCCGAATCGCCGCGGGTGCTCAGCGGCGTCGACTCGCTATTCAACAAGCACGACGGAAGGTTCTACGATGCCTTTGACCCGGACGCAGAAGGGGCATCAGCCGGATTGAATTTCGAGCACATCATTGCCGGCCATGCCAGTCCGAACAACATGTTCTCGCCACGGCACGGCAAGTACCAATTGTACTGGGTGCCCGGACGCAATAGCGTGCAGTTGGTGCGCCGCGCCGCGGACGATCCGTGGCGCGTCGACAGCACCATGACGTACACGGTCGTCGAGCCGCACTACATCGACATGGAATTCCGCTGCACGCCGCGCGACGCGGCGCTGTTCGGCCCGCGCGGGTACGCGGTTTTCTTGTTTGCCGATTACATGAACAACGTACCGGATGTGGCGCTGCACTTTCGCGGCGTCGAAGTAGACGACCAGGAAGAACGTTGGATCGCAGGCGCCGCGCCACCGGGACCAAAGGATTACAACGGCGGCGGCACCTACCGGCACCGCGACGCGCCGCCCCTGGCATACGACGAAGATCATAACTTCAAGCTGAACCTATGGAGCTACGACCAAGTGCAGTTTACGCAGCCGTTCTACTATGGCCAGGCCGGATATGACACGACGTTCCTTCTGATGTTCGATCGGGCCTATTCGGAAGTGGACGAGATCCGCTTCAGCCTGTTCAAGTTCAAGCTTCCCAAGGTTCCGCGACCGGCCTGGGACTGGCAGTATGTAATTCACCATGTCGAGGCAGGACGGGAATACGGTTTTCGGGCCCGGCTGGCATGGAAACGGTTTGTTAGTGCCGAAGATTGCCAGCAGGACTACGACCGTTGGGCAAAAAGTCTGGTTCCTGCCGGCCAATAGCCGCGTGCCGTCAGGGCGCGCTATAATGAGGCACTGCTGGACAATCCAGTTGCGGCACCCGGATGCCGCGTTGTCGCGGCCAGCAGGTGGCACCGGCGCGCACGTCTTGATTTCGCTCTGCAAACGGACCTGACGGATGTCCTACGGAATTTCCTTCGACAGTCCGGCCTGGCTGCTGTTGCTCCTCCTGGTTCCGCTGGTGTGGTGGCTGGGGCACCGCAGCCTGGGAGCGATGGGGAACGTGCGCCGATTGCTGGTGTGCGCATTACGCAGCGTAATCGTGGCGCTCTTGGTCTTGGCCGTTGCCGAGATGGAGCTGGTTCGCTCGACCGATCGCGTGGCCGTGGTCTACCTGCTCGATCAATCGTCGAGCATTCCGCCCGAGGATCGGGCGGCGATGATCCAATACGTCGACGCCGCGATCGCCGAGCATCGCACGCCGCGCGACATGGCGGGCGTGATCGTGTTCGGGCACGAGGCGGGGATCGAGGTTCCCCCATCGGACGAGCAGGTGCGCATTGCCCAGCGAGTCGAGAGCCGGCTCGATCCGACGTTCACCGATATCGGTGCCGCGATCAAGCTGGCCGAGGCGACTTTTCCGCACGACGCCGCCAAGCGGATCGTGCTGGTTAGCGATGGCAATCAAAACCTGGGCAACGCACTTGACGAAGCGCAAGTGGCCTCGGCGGCGGGCATCGGCATCGACGTCGTGCCGGTGCGCTATCTCTCTCGCAGCGAAGTGCTGGTCGAAAAAATCACGGTGCCTCCTGATATTCGCAAGGGGCAGCCGTTCGATCTGCGCGTCGTGGTCAACAACACGAATCCCACAGGCACGGTCAATGGCCGGTTGCGCGTCTTACAACGCACGAACGACCAGCCGATCGAGCTATCGAGCGAGCAAGTAGCGCTGGTGCCCGGCAAAAACTTCTTCAGCATTCGCCAGCAGATCGAGCGACCCGATTTTTATACTTACGACGCGCAATTCGTCCCGGACAACCCGGCCGACGATGCGATGTCGCAGAACAATCGGGCCACCACGTTCACGCACGTCCGCGGCAGCGGGCACGTGCTATTGATCGAAAGCTTCGACAACCGCGGCGAGCACCAGCACCTGGTGGACCGCTTGAAGTTGAACAACTTGGAAGTCACGGTCCAGCCCGACAATCAGCTTTTCCAGAGCATGGCCGAATTACAGGCGTTCGACACCGTGATCCTGGCCAACGTGCCGCGCTCGGACGGTGAAGAGGCCGCGAAGCTGACGCACTTTACCGAAGACCAGATGAAAATGCTGGTCCGCAATACCGAGCTGACCGGCTCGGGCCTGGTCATGCTCGGAGGGCCGAGCAGCTTTGGCGCCGGCGGCTGGACGAACACGTCGATCGAAAAAGCGATGCCAGTCGATTTCCAGGTCAAGAATCTGAAGGTCGTCCCCAGCGGCGCGCTGATGATCGTGCTCGACCGGTCGGGTTCGATGAACGGCGAAAAGCTGGCCATGAGCAAGCAGGCCGCGATCGCGGCCGTGCGCACCCTGGGCGAGCGCGACCAGATCGGCGTCATAGCCTTCGACGGTCAATACGAATGGGTCGTCCCCCTGTTGAAGGTCGGCGACAGCGATCGCGCCGTGACCCGAATCGCGAACATCGGCCACGGCGGCGGTACGAACCTGATGCCCGGCATGCAAGAAGGATATCGCGCACTCGACAAAGTGGATGCCGCGATCAAGCACATGATCGTGCTGACTGACGGGCATACCGAAGGGACCGGTTATCCGGAAATCGCCGCGAAAGCGCGGCCGCGGCGCATCACGACCAGCGCCGTCGCCGTGGGCGAAGGGGCCGACGTCGATCTGATGGATCACATCGCGATGCGCGGTGGTGGCAAGTTCTACAAGGTCGACAACCCGCGCGTGATTCCACGAATCTTCATGAAAGAGGCGATGCGCGTCTCGCGCTCGGTGATCTTTGAAAAGGCCGAGGGTTTTTCGCCAGTCGTCCGCTACCCGCACGAAATCGTCAGCGGTCTATCCGGACCGCTGCCACCACTGACCGGTTTTGTGCGCACCACGCTGAAAAGCAACCCACTCGTCGAACAGGTGCTGGTCGCGCCAGTCGATTCGGAAACCGAAAATTCCACGGTGCTGGCGACCTGGCCTTACGGGTTAGGACGAGCTGTGGCGTTTACGACCGACGACGGCGCTCGCTGGGCCACGCAATGGACCGCCTGGCCTGATTACGACAAGTTCTTCAGCCAATTGGTGCGCTGGTCGATGCGACCGGTCAACGACAATGGCAAGTTCACGGTCGCCACGGATGTCGAAGGAAACCGGGTCAAGGTGTTCGTCACGGCGCTCGATAGCCAAGACGAGTTCCTGAACTTTCTGAACCTGACCGGCAGCGTCGTCGGTCCCGATGCCGAACCGCGCGAGATCAAGCTCGAACAGATTTCACCGGGGCGATACGTCGGTGATTTCGAAGCGGATGAAACCGGCAGTTACTTCGCCATGCTCAGCCCCGGCCCAGGACTCGCGCCAGTGCGTGCGGGAATTAACGTTCCTTACTCGGCCGAGTTTCGCGACCGCGAGGGAAACGTCGCGCTCTTGGAATCGATAGCCGAGCTTACCCCGCCCGGTGGACATCACGGTTTGCTGATGTCCGGCTCGTTGACCGACGCGGGCGGAATGTCGTCGCTGTTGGCGACCGATAGCTTCCGCCGCGATCTGCCGCCCGCCGCGCGCCGGCAGGGCATTTGGCACTTGCTCGTGTTCGCCGCCGGCTGCTTGTTCCTGTTCGATGTATTTCTACGGCGCGTCGCGGTCAGTTTTTCATGGGCGCCGCGCGTGGCGGCAGGCGCCCGCAATTGGCTGCTGCGTCGCAAGCAGGCGGCGGCGCCGACCGAATACATGGATCGTTTGCGGACCCGCAAGGCCGAGATCGCCGAACGATTGGAGCAGCAACGCGCCGGAGCGCGCTTCGAGCCGGTTGCCGAGATGCCGAAAGATCTCTCCGTGCTCGAGCCTGAGCTGCCTCAAAAAGCTGCGCCTGAACGGGTGCCGGTCGCCGTGGCCACCGCGGCGCCGCCGGCCGAAGAAAGCTACACGGGCCGGCTCCTGAAAGCCAAAAAGAAGGTCTGGGACACGCACGGAAACGGACCGCGCAACGGCTCGTAGCCGCGCACGTCGCGAAGTTTGTTCCCGCTGCGCCCCGCGGACTACAATTGCACCGGCGGCGCTTCGTTGGTCGAGTGGGGTAAGTCGGCGGACGCGATGAGTTCTTCGAGCCAAATTTCCTTGCCGCATCGCGCTGTTGATCGCCGGCGTCGTGGATTTACGCTGGTCGAGCTGCTGGTCGTCATCGCCATCATCGGCTTCTTGATCGCTCTGCTATTGCCGGCCGTGCAGGCCGCGCGCGAAGCCAGTCGCAGGGCATCGTGCGCAAACAACCTGAAGCAGTTGGGACTGGCACTATTAGAGTGCTATGACGTCCAGCAGCATTTCCCGCCGGGACGCGGCGGCCCGGCGCCACAAGTGTTTTCGCCCCAGGCGTATATCCTGCCGTACGTCGAGCAGAACGGACTTTATGCGCAGCTTGATTTGAAGTCGGCGCCGACGAGTCTCGTGATCGCCGGAGTTTCGTACAGCGGAGCGAACAATGCCGTGGCGGCCTCGCAAATCGTAGGTGTGCTCAAATGCCCCAGCGACCCGGCTGACGGGCAGGTGCCGGGCTCGACCTTCGGCGGCACGAATTACGTCGCCAACACCGGCAGCGGCACGGTGGGGAATGGCACGATCATCAGCGCCGATGGCGTCTTCTATCTGACATCGGCCGTGCGGTTCGCCGACCTAGTCGACGGCTCGTCCCACACGGCCGCCTTTAGCGAGCGGATGTTAGGGACAGGCCAGACGCTGAACGTGCCGACGCTGGGGCCGTCGGACGCCACCCTGTACGTGTTGGAGCTCGGAAACGGTATCGACGTCAGCGTACCGACGTGTGCCACGCTCGCCACCGGGGATTGGTATAGCACGCGCAGCGCAAAGTGGATCCTGGGGAATTACGGCAACACGCTGTACAACCATTTCTACGCGCCGAATTCGACGACCTACGACTGCATGAACCTGGCCCAGCAAAAAGGATTCATGGCCGCACGCAGCAATCATCCCTCGGGCGTGAATCTGTTGGCCTGCGATGGAAGTGCGCGGTTCATCGCCAGCGGCATCGACCTGAACGTGTGGCGAGCGCTAGCAACATGCGCCGGCAGCGAAGCAGTCGAGATGCCGTGAGTTGCCCGTGGCGTCGAAGACAAGGCGTAGGCGCCGCGCACCTTCTGTAGCCGGGGTCTGCGACCCCAGTGCGTTGACCATACAGCCGGCCTCACAGAGGCCAGCGACAGTGAACCAGCGCCTTTAC
This sequence comes from Pirellulales bacterium, assembly GCA_036499395.1. NCBI lineage: Bacteria > Pseudomonadati > Planctomycetota > Planctomycetia > Pirellulales > Pirellulales bacterium. The sequence goes on along the minus strand of DASYDW010000087.1, from coordinate 39,936 downwards.
TTCTTTTCCGCGCTCGGCTTCTTGATCGCCCCTTCGACGGGACTCTTGGCCCCTTCGGTGTATTTGGCGCCGACCAGCTCGTACGACTTTTCGGCCCGGGCCTTCAGCTTCTTCACCGCGCCGGGGAAATCATCGTCGCTGACACTGTCGTCGCAAAAGGCACAGCAGCTTTCCCAGGTGTAGCCCAGCTTCTTCCACTGGGTCATTCCGCCCGGGCTGATTTCGTCGGTCACTGGGCACCAGACAATGCTCATGGCTTGCATGAAGTTGTTGATATAGCGCTGCTTCTCGGCCGCCTTGGCGAACTTGTCGGGGTCGGCCTGAAACTTCTCTTGCGCGTCGGGCTTGCTGCCCCGATACTTCACCCCCTTGTATTCCCACGTCGGCAGTGCCGGATCCGAAGGCTCGAGATAGACTGGGCAGAGATCCACCGATTTCTGCTTTTCGGAAATCTTTACCTTGTCGAGCATCACCGCATCGGCAGGCAACTGCGCGGATGCCGCGCTGCAAAGAACAAGCAAAGTGATCAGCGAGCAAACAATCGTTCGCAAGAACATGGAAAGCCTCTTGGGCGTTTTCGGTTGGGGGCGGGCGCGATGCGACGGCAACTAAAGGTTAACGCCCGACAGCGAGACGTTCCAGAGCGACCCCTGGCAGCTTTTCATTGCCAGAAATCCGGGCCCAAAGCCCGTCGCATTGCCGGGATTTAACTGCCAAGCAACAAAAGCGCGATTACTGCTAGCGATATGCCTGTAGATGCACCCAATAGTCCCGCCCGGACTTCCTGACCGGATAGCACGCCCACGGCAGAGAATCCATAGCCCAGGATCGTTCCGCTAAAGAACACCAGTCCGACAGGCATCCAGCGGGGATCGCGATCATAGGCCCAACCGATGGCGATCGGCACAGCGCAGATCAAAGCCAATGTCGCCACGGCCAGCGATACCGAGAGCGCGACCTGATGCCTGGTGATGCGAAATCGTCGTTCGTTCGCGGCTGGATCTCGCATTGTTTCGACCAACGCCCGAGCTATTCCGGCAGGGCAAAGGCCACGACTTTCCCGTCGTTCGTGGCCAGGGCGATGTATTGCTTGCCGCCGGCCATGTACGTCATGGGGGTGCCGCTGGGGGAGCCGGGGAGCGCGACCTCGGCGACAACCTTGCCCGTCGGCTTGTCGAAGGCGCGGAACTTATGCTCGGCGCCGCCGGCGCGGCCACCGCGTCCGGCTGCACCCTGAGCGACGAACAACAACGTCTTGGTCAGTAGCGGTCCGCCTCCGCCGCTGCCGAGCGGTCCCACGTCGCGGCCGACGAGCTCACTGATCTTCTTGCGAGGACCGTCGCCGTGCGGAATCATCCACGCGTGCTCGCCCGTGTTCAGATTGATGGCCGTAATGCGACCGTACGGAGGCTTGAAGAGCGGAATCCCCTTCGGCCCGTCGAGCCCGCCGGCGAACGCCGGGCCGCCGCGCACGTAACGCAGGTTCGATCGCGCCGCGTCAGGCTCGTTCAACTTCACAATGATCGGCGACGTGATCGACGGGATGTAAAACAGCCCGGTGTCCGGATCGAACGCCGCACCCCACCAGTTGGCTCCGCCGGCCCAGCCGGGCAGGTTCACCGTGCCGCGCTCGGTCGGCGGCGTAAACAGCGGACCATGATCGTACTCGCTGAGAATCTCTTTGGCCTCTTTGAGAATCTCGGGCGTGAAGTCGACCAGGTTTTCCTCGGTCGAACCTTGTCGCTCGTACGGCGCCGGCTTCGTCGGCCACGGTTGCGTCGGCGACAGTTTCTCGCCCGGCACGGTCGATGGCGGCACCGGGCGCTCTTCGATCGGCCATACCGGCTTGCCGGTCGCGCGATCGAACACAAACGTGAAACCGGTCTTCGTAATCTGCGCAACGGCCTTGATCGGCTGACCATCGACCTTGATATCGCACAACACCGGCGCGCCGGGCAGGTCGTAATCCCACACTCCGTGATGCACGGTCTGATAATGCCAGATGCGCTCGCCCGTCTTGGCGTTCAAACAGACCAGCGCTTCGGCGAACAGACCATTTCCCAGGCGATGCCCGCCGTACCAATCGTTGGTCGGCGTGCTCATGGGCAGATAAACGTAGCCTAGCTCGTCGTCCGTGGTCATCAACGTCCAGACATTGGCATTGCCGGTGTATTTCCACGAATCATCTTCCCAGGTGTCGTTGCCGAATTCCCCTTCCTGGGCGATGGCGTGAAAGAGCCAGGCCGGCTTGCCAGTGCGCACGTCGAAGGCTTGCACGTCGCCGCGCGGCGCCTCCTTGTACTGCGGACCATCGGAAATGCTCGAGCCGACGATCACCACGTCGCGGCAGATCACCGGCGGCGAGGTCATCGTGTAGTTACGCGCGTTAACGGCCAGCGGAATTGCCGACGCCAGGTTGACGCGTCCTTCCTCGCCGAAGCTCTCGATCTTCTTGCCGGTCTTGGCGTCGATCGCGTACAGGTAAGCGTCGTGCCCGGCCAGCAAAATGCGTTCTTCCTTGCCATCGGTCCAATAAGCGACGCCGCGGTGTACGTAGCCCAGATTCGTGGGTCGGCCCGCCTTGTAGACTTCGGGATTGAAAACCCAGATCGTTTTGCCGGTGCGACCATCGACGGCCGCGACTTGCGCGAGCGACGTGCTGATATAGAGCGTGTTGCCGACAGCCAGCGGCGTGGTTTCGTAAGCGAAAGAGCCTAGCGCGCGATTTTCTTTTTGCAGCGGCAGGTCCGGCGAATCCCACGACCAGGCGAGCTTCAACTTGCCGACGTTCTCGGCGTTGATCTGATCGAGAGTGGAATATTTCGTGCTGGCCGCGTCGCCGCCATAATACTTCCAACTGCCGTCGGTCGCGCCGCGCGCGGTCGGCACATTGTCCGCGGCACGAACGGGCAAGATTGAGAAAAGCAAAAGTGCCAGCGCGGTTGTCAGAAGAAACCTTGAGGACATGCGAATCTCCGCCCTGGTCAGAGTGAATCCAGAAAACGACGCACCGGAATCAATCCCCCCTCGGGATCGATTCCCTTAAGAAGCAGGCATTATGCCCTGTAGAAATCGGGCGTTCAATCGGCCCGTTTTTCGCACCAGTATGGAATTCGAGCTGTTTACCGCCCGGTTCTCCCGGACACCATCACCGCCCGTCCTGAAAAATGTGGCCCACCATGACACCCAGGACAATATTGCGGATGTCGCTTGGCAGGGAGTCGCGCAGAACACATTCGGCTCCTTGGGATCGGACTCGCCACACCGCCACGCGACGTCCGTCGAGCGCAACCGTGCCACGGCAACAATGCGTTTCGACGGACAATATTTTTTCCCCGCATTGCCAATCGACCCGCGGCGGGCCGATGAAAGGGGAGTGCAATACGCCGGACGTCACTTCCAGGCGACCGGCGCAAAATTCTCCGTGGTATAGGCTATCGTTATCCAAGTGTGGCAACCGCATGCTTGCGAACGAGCCATCGATCCATTTCCAGGTCAAATGCCCGGAAAACGCGCTTTGGCGCCACACCTCGACCGTTTCACCCGGCAGCAGAAACACAAACGGCGTTCGCAATGCAATGCGCTGCTTAATCTTGAGGCGCATGTCCGTGCCCCGCAGGTCCATATCAGCCGTTTATCGTCCCTTCATCAGCGCCGCGTACAGATTGTGAATGAAGGCCGCGTTGTCGCATTGCAGATATTGCATACTCCCCCCCATGCGCGAATAGCTTTTGCAGAATCGCAGGTAGTAGGCAGGGTTCGTCTTCGGCGGCTCGCCGGCGGTCCAATCCCAGTTGCCGCCGTCCTGAATGTCGACCACGTAGATCGAGTGGTTCTGCAGAATCTCGCGGCCGTTCTGCAGCCGCATGTTATTCACGCAACTGACGCTCTTCTCGAAGACTTGCGGCCCCATGATGGCCGAGCCCACCGACAGCACGACGCCGTGGTCGAGCTTCTCGACCGAGCCGCCGAAGAGCTTGAAGTCCAATTCGGCGCCACGACCGATGGCCGAGCCGCTGAAAACCGGATGGTTCGAAATAATGTCGTAGCCAATGCCCGGATGCACGGTCAGCGGGACACCGTGCCGCGCGGCCTCGCCCAGGATCGACGCCTTCTTCCAGCGGTGCTTGATTTCCGTGCGTCCGGCCGGCCAACCTTGCTCGTGCATGGCCCGCAGCAGATCGGCCCGGGCCGCGGTCAGCGGATGTGCCGGTTCGCTGGCGATGGCCGCAACCAACGCGTCGGTCGTAGGAAGCGTGACGCCGTCTTCGTGAATAAGCCGCCCCAGGGCACGGCCGTAGCCTAGCCCGTCGAGCGCGCCGGCCATGATAGCGCGGTGGATATTCGTCGCCGTTTCGTTCCAGGTGCCGAACGTGCCCGAGGCAACGTTCATTTCGACACTTTCTGTCGAGGCACCGAACCAGGCGTATTCCCAATCGTGAATCGTACCGGCGCCGTTGGTGGCCAGATGCGTCAGCCAGCCGCGTTCCATCATCTGCGAAAGGATCTGCGCCGCGCCGTTGCGCAACAAGTGTGCCCCGTAGATCAACATGATCGAGGCGTCACGTTCTTTGGCGTTGCGGATCCTTTCGGCACATTGCTCGACGAGCGCCGTGTTCGCGGTGGCGATTGGCTTCGGCGTCGCGGCCGGATCGATCAGGATGTCATCGGCCTTGGTGAGATTCTGCCGCTCGCTGAGCGGATAAACCTTGAGCTTACTGAGATCGAGCGGTTCTATGTTCATCATTTAGATTCAGATTTGCCACAGAGAGCACAGAGGGCACAGAGAAAGAGAAAAACATACGAATTCAAAATCAATCGTGACGATTGCTGGTGAAGCTGAGACGCAGGCTACGTCGTTGGCATATCTAATTCCTCTCGGTGCTCTCTGTGACCTCGGCGGCAATGTTTTGCGTTGCCGCTCATCACGACACGCGGCGCAACCGTGACACGCGCCCCGTGGCGACCCATTCGGCCACGAAGATGCTACCGTCCGCGGCGAAGCAGGCATCGTGCGGGTGGACGAACTTGCCAGCCTGCCACGCATCCCGATTGCCGCGGATCTTCATCCCCCCTTCGCCCGTGATCCGCGCCACGTCGTCTCCCAGGCGGGCCACGACATTGTTCTTTTCATCCAGCAACGTGATTCGCGCGTGCAGCTCGGGAATCACGAGCAGGTTTTTCCACGTCTCCGCATTGGCGGGCAGCCCATAGCCGGCGAGCGTCTCGAGATATTTGCCATCCATCGAAAAGTATTGCAGCGTGTTGTTCGCGCGATCGCAGACCACGATCGATGGTTCGCGTCCCGCGCGACGGTCGGCCCACAGCCCATGCGGCGTGTTGAACTTGCCCTTCCCCTCGCCGGGTCCGCCAAAGCAAGAGAGCCATTGCCCCTCTTTGTCGTAACGATGAACGTAGAAGGCGCCATAGCCGTCGGCCAGCAGGAAACCGCCGTCGTCGAGGAACGCGAAGTTCGTCGGCATGAATCGGTCGCGTCCCCATTGGCCGGTCGGCTTGCTGTCTTCCTCCTTGGCATACACACCTGAATCCATCGGCGCGTATTTTTGCCAGACGGTTTCTCCTTTCAGGTCGAGCTTGGCGAACGTCTTCAGCATTTGATAAGCGCAGACGTAGAGAAATTCCTGCCCGGCCTCTTCACGAATCTCGATGCCGTGTCCACCTCCTTGAAACTGCTGCCCGAACGAGCGGATGTACTTGCCGTCGGGATCGAACACGAAGATCGACGGATGATCCTTCTGGTCGGCGTTGCCTTCGTGAATCACGTACAGGTTGCCGGCCTTGTCGACGGCCACGTTGTGCGTGATTTGCCACGTGAACTTCTCAGGCAATTGCGGCCAGTCGTGCTGCACCTCGTAATGATATTCCCCTTCGCCCACGACCAGCGGCGAATCGGTCTTTTTGGCCGTCAATACGGTCGGTAAACCGGCGAGCGCCGCGGTCCCCACAGCGCTCGTGGCCAGAAACTGTCGACGCGATACGGACGAACGTTTTGAGTGGCGCATGCGAGTGTTTCCCAGGGGGCTGTCCGAGGCGTGTTTCGGGCGGGAAGTTTCACTGAGGGTACACCGATCGCCTCGCAGGCGAAAGTTGCCCCGGCAGAGTCGTGGCGAAAAAATGTCCGCGCCGCACGGAGCCAGCCGAACGTGAACCAACTCGCTCAGCGAGCGCCGAATCGCGGGAGTATACTTGGAAAACTCGCGGTACGCGGCGGGCATCCGGCCGAGCGATTTCCATGTAATCCTTACAGCAACCATGGCAACCACGATCGACAATTCGCGCCGCGCGGCTGTGCCGCTCGCGGCAGTCTTTGTTGCCGTGGGCGTGACGCTGTTGGCCGCGATGTGGCTCTCGACCGTCGTGCTGTTTGCCGATCCGGGAGAAATGCTGACTCGCAACACCGTGCGATTGTCGCTTGTATGGTACGCCGCGGCGTTATGCCTGATGATGCGCCTCGCGCCGGCCGATTGGCGCGCCGTAACGACATTCGGCCAGGCTGCCCGTTGGTGCTGGACCTGGAGCATCGTTTGTTTTTGGATTCACCTCGCCGTGGCGTTTCATTACTACCACGGCTGGTCGCACGAGCATGCCTTCGAGCATACGCGCCAGGCGAGCGGCATCGGCGAAGGGATCTACGTGTCGTATCTGTTCACCTGGCTGTGGACCGGCGACATGCTGTGGTGGTGGGCCCGGCCTGAAAGTTACGCCACGCGCACAGTGTGGATCGATCGCACATTGCACGCGTTTATGTTGTTCATTGTTTTCAATGGCATGGTCGTCTACGAGTCGGGTTTAATCCGCTGGGTGGGACTGGCGATGTTCGCCGGGCTGGCCACGGTCTGGATTGCCGTGCGCGGACGGCCCAAGGTGCGCGCCGCATGAGTTCGACCGCAACGATTTCCACTCGCCGATCCTGGCCCGGCCGATTGCCGTTTTATTACGGCTGGATCAACGTGATCGTCGCCTCGGTGGCCATGACCGCGACGCTCCCCGGGCGCACGCACGGCCTAGGCCTGGTCACCGAGCCATTGCTCGAAGCTCTGCAGGTCAACCGCGTCACGTTCGCGCACATCAATCTCGTCGCATCACTGATCGGCGCGGCGTTTTGCCTGCCGGTGGGCTGGATGATCGATCGTTGGGGCGTTCGCGTGACGGTCACAACGGTGGTCGCGGCGCTCGGCGTGTCGGTGCTGGGAATGGGAGAGTCGACCAGTTGGATCTCGCTGTTGGCGATGTTGATCCTGGTGCGCGGGTTCGGCCAAAGCGCACTGTCACTCGTCGCCATGGCCGCGATCGGCAAATGGTTCAGCCGCCGATTAGGGCTGGCTATGGGGGCCTTTGCCGTGCTGCTGACTTTTGGATTCATCGCCAGCGTGCTGGGCATGGGCGCGGCCGTCGAACAATACGGCTGGCGCGCTGCGTGGCAGGGAATCGGGTTTATCCTGCTGGCGCTGGTGCCGGTCTTCTGGCTGTTCACGCGCAGCACGCCCGAGTCGTGCGGAATCGAGCCGGATCGGCCGGATGTCGCCACATCCGCACGGGCCGCCGGCGCCGTGGATTTCACGTTCCGACAAACACTAGCCACGCCTGTATTTTGGGTCGTGGTACTGGGATCGAGCGCATTCAATCTTGTCTGGTCCGGCGTCACGCTGTTCAACGAGTCGATGCTCGCCGAGCGTGGGCTGGATCAAAAGTTCGCCGTCGAGATCATGGCGATCCTCACCGGCATCGGCCTGCTCGCGAACCTGGGCGGCGGGGCGTTGGCATCCAGAACGCGCGTCGTGAAACTGCTCGGCGTGGGGCTAGTGCTACTGGCCGGCGCGCTCGTTCTGTTTCCGACGATCGACGGACCAACCGGAGCCCGCCTGTACGCCGCCGCGATCGGGCTCAGCGGAGGTCTGATCACCGTGGTCTTCTTCGCCGCGTTCGGCCACTTGTTCGGGCGAGCCCAGCTCGGCCGCATTCAAGGAGCGGCGCAATTCGCCACGGTTCTGGCGTCGGCCCTGGGGCCGGTGCTGATGGCCGAATGCCAGGAACTCACCGGCTCGTACGCGCCAATGTTCTACACCTTGGCAGCCGTGGTCGGCGGTCTGGCCGTGGCCGCGCTCATCGTGCCGGTGCCGCTGGCGCCGCCGACAATTCTGAGCACCGTCGACGTACCGCAATGGTCGTAGCGTAACGTATTCGTAGGGCGCCCTGTGGGCACCGCTTTGATTTTGGGGCGTTCATGTTGCTCAGAAAGCACCCTACCAAGCCAGGTGCCATGCTTTTTCGTCGCAGACGAATAAGCATGCCGCGCATCGTGAGGCCACACGAACGGTGGAGCACGCCCGCAGTCAGCGTGTCACCGACATACCCTACGAAACCGGACATTTCTCGCCGCTCCGGCAGATTTCGGTGGAAAATCGCCGCCACGGCTCGTCTAGTTATCTGACAGACCCGGGTTCCAGGAGTTGTCGATGACAGGCGACGCGGAATTGGTCGCTCGCGCGGCCAACGGCGAGCAGCAGGCGGTCGCGCAGATCTACGATCGCTACGCGCCGCTCTTGCGCGCGGTCCTGCTCGATGCGACCGGCCAGTTGGCCGATGCCGACGAACTGCTGCAAGAGGTATTCATGCGCGCCCTGACACGACTGGACCAATTACGCCAGCCCGAGGCGCTTGCCGGCTGGCTCGTGACGATCGCGCGGCGCGAAGGGACGGAATATCGCCGGCGCACAGCGCGCGAGCGAACGCGATTCACTTCGCTTGACAGCGAGCCACAGCAACCGGTGGCCGAATGTGACGACGAGACGCCAGCCCTGGTACGTGCGGCGCTGGCCGAATTACCGGAACAGGAGCGGCTGGCCCTGCATATTCATTACTTATGTGGCGAGCCGGTCGAGGTAGCCCGGCAGACGCTCGAGCTTTCGTCGTCTGGTTTCTACAAGCTGCTGGATCGTGCCCGGGAAGGATTGCGTGCGAGGTTGTTGAAACGGGAGGCCAACTCATGACCGGCCAAGACCACGATGATCGCCTGCTCGACGAGTTACTGCACGAACATTACGCGACGCTGCGCCCATTCAATACGAAACAGCGAGATCGGGTGGTCTCCCGAGTGACAGAGGCGCGCTCCGAGGGCATGACCGCGCGAACCATAGGACGGTATCGCACCTGGACCGGGGTGGTGGCGGCGGCCTGCCTGATCATTGCAGCTCTCGTAGGCACCATGTTTCTTTCGCCCGCGACGGACCACGCCTATGGAATTGACGCGGTGCCGGAGCGTTTGTTCGAAGTTCAATCGATCGTGATTCGCGGCACGCAATATGTTTTCGACGATGCCAATCCAAAGCTTCCGCCCGTCGAAGTACCAACTGAGCTCCTTGTGAAGCGTCCGGACAAGTTTCGAAATACAGTCATCATGGTCGGCCAAGGCAACGGACCAGTCGAGATCCGCCAGAACATGTCATACTTAGACGGTCAGCGCCAAACATTTGTCAGGACGGCCGAGAAGGAATATCAAACCTCGTTTGTTAGTCCTCTCGACGCGCTGATTAAAATCGAGAATCGCATCCAGCAGCAGCTTGCCTCGGACTTACTTGCGCCTCCACGTTCGTCATACAAAATGCTGCGAACCGAGAACTATGCTGGACGGTTGTGCAACGTGTATGAGAGTCGCGTCGAAGATCCCGACGACAACACTGCCGCGATCTCGACCTTGTGGTTTGATCCGACAAGCGGGCTACCCATCCGCGTAACGTTTGACGAGAGACAGGAAGACGGCACAGTTCGTCGTGAAAGGGAGTACGACGAGATCGCGGTGAACGTCCCGTTGGACGACAGCTTGTTTTCCTATTCGCCCCCTGCGGATTTTCGATCGTTGGAGCCGCCGACAGAAGACAAAGATGAGCCGGGTACGCAGGCGTTGCTACCGCTCGATATGGCGGCCAATGGGTGTGCAACGGGTTATAACACGCGAATCTGTGTGTGGCACGCTTTCCGTATATCGAAGCAATCAGCGCTCGTGCTGTGGCGTCGTTCAGAGCCCGAGTCCGCAGAAGATGGTTCGCGAGATTGGCTGTCGCGGCTCGAAATCAAGTTGGACGAGGAAAAGCAACGCACGGCACCCGCGCATAGTTGGGTTTATCAGTCAGATTCACCGGACAAATGGAATTGGTCCTTGATCAGTGCTACTGACGGTGCGTTAGGCGATCCGGGCTTTATCACGTTTAAATTGCGCGGTCCGCGCTTTGAGGGAACGATGGGAATGCTCGCGCTGCGTTTTTCGGACGCGGACTTGGAAAAGATTCTAGCCGCGGCCGGCGAGGCGATGCTGCCGGCCGATGCGCCGCCGCATACTCTCGAAGCGCTGCGCGCTGCCGCACACGAGCAAGTGAACGCCGCGGACGCGCCGCGCTAGGGCCGGCAATAACGCGGTTGCAGGGTGAGGCAAACTTCCGCGTAACGCACAAAACTTTCGCTGCCGCTTCTGGCTGGCGCGTTTACCCCACAATAGCTTGTTAAGCGAGATGTGGGGTGCGTCGAGGACGCGCCCACATCAACTGCTAAGCCCCTCACCCTGCCTCTCCCGAAGGGCGAGGGTTTTTCACGGTTCTTATCTCACTACGAGCCACGCTTTCCTGAAATTTTTCCCCAACGCGCTCTTGCTTTCGACGTACTGTATTAGTAGTATTAGTACAGTTGGAGGCACACGGTGCAGTACGCAATCAGTCCAGCCACGGGCGTAGCGATCTACCAGCAACTGATCAACCAGGTCAGGGCCGGCATCGCGCGCGGGCAGCTTCGCCCTAACGAGCGACTCCCCAGCGTCCGCGAGCTGTCGCAGACGCTCGTGGTTAACCCCAATACAATCGCCCGGGCTTACACCGAACTTGAACGCGAGGGGGTGCTCTACACGCGACCCGGGCTGGGCGTGTTCGTCGCCGAGGCGCCTCCGCCTGTCGCAAAGCGGACGCGCCGCGAGCGGCTTCTCAAAGCCGTGGATCCGCTGCTCGTCGAGGCCGTGCGTTTGGGTTGCACGGCCGATGAGCTCGTCGAGCTGGTGGCCGAGCGGGCCAGGCAATTCGCGTGGGTGGAAACAACAACGACATCATGACAGCAACCGCGGAGGACCGATCCGCCATGAGCGACGCGATTGTCATCGAACGATTGACGAAGCACTACGGTTCCCGCCGTGTCGTCGACACGGTCAACTTGCGCGTGCCAGCCGGCTGCGTCTATGGATTTCTCGGCCGCAATGGGGCCGGCAAGTCGACCCTCATCAAAATGCTGATGGGGCTGGTGCAGACCGACTCGGGGCGGGCCTCGCTCTTGGGCGACGATAGCCGCGACCTGGCGCCGGCCACGCGGGCGCGCATCGCCTACCTGGCCGAGGGACATCCGTTATACCGCGGCATGAGTGTGGGCGAGGCGGTCCGCTTCACGCGCAGCTTTTATGTCGGCGCGCCCTTCCCGGCCGTGTGGCATGATCGGTTCGTCCGCCAGGTCCTCGATCATTTTCGCATCTCGCCCCGCGCGAAAATCCGCCGACTATCGAACGGCCAGCGCGCACAAGTTTCGCTCGCCCTGGCACTCGCGCCCGATCCCGATCTGCTGGTACTCGACGATCCGACGCTGGGACTCGACACCGTCGTGCGGCGCGATTTTCTGGAATCGATCATTCAACTCATCCAGCGGTCGGGTCGGACCATTTTCTTCAGCTCGCACATGCTGGCCGACGTCGAACGCGTGGCCGATCGGATCGGCATCCTGGTCGACGGCGTGCTGCGCGTCGATTGTCCCACGGACCACTTCAAGTCCGCCGTGCGGCGCGTAGTGTTGGAATTCGTCGGCGCCGCGCCGCGCTTCCCCGCTTGTCCAGGCTTGGTCAGCCAGCGGCAGATCGGCGGAACATTGGAACTCGTGATGGTCGACTATACCGAACAGCACGCTGCGACGGCCAACGCCCTGGGGGCGACCAACATCGAGGTAATGGAAATGAATCTCGAAGATGCATTCATTGCGTACACACGCGGCGCGGCCTCACCGCTGCCGACCATCGAATGGGAGGTGGCCCGATGATCGTCCCCCTGGTTCGCAAGGAAGCTCGCGAACTATTACCCTTGTTCGCCTTGGCGGCGCTCGTGCAACTCGTGCTACTCGTGAGTGCGATGGGCTGGTTGCCCAAGACCGTCAATATCGTGGGCGAGCCGACCAATATTCCTTTCTACAATCCGCTCGCCGATGGCGACGTGATCTTCCTATTCATTTTCGTTGGTTTTGCGTTCGCCGTGCTCTGCGGGTTATGGCAAACGCTGTCGGAACTGATGAGGGGAACGTTTCACTTTCTCTTGCATCGGCCACTGGCCCGCTCACGCATCTTCGGCGTGAAGCTGGCCGTCGGCGCCACGGCTTGCCTGCTGCTGACCGTGTTGCCGATTTTGGGTTACGCCGTGTGGGCAGCAACGCCCGGTACTCATGCCAGCCCGTTTTTCTGGTCGTTAACCGGGCGCGCATGGCTGCTCTGCCTGGGCATAGTGGTGATTTATCTTGCGACATTTCTCAGCGGGCTGCGTCCGGCTCGCTGGTACGGCAGCCGGTTCTGGCCCGTCGCGCTGGCGCTGTTTAGCGCGTACGTTCTTCATGGAATGCCGTTGGCTTGGCTAATCACCGCCGGCGCATTGACGGCGATCGGCGCTCTGTACGTCGTGGCGATTCTGCACGTGGCCTACGCCCGTGACTTTTCCTGATACCGAGGCGGATGATGACGGACTTCTTGAGCAACTCGCGAACGACCGCTTTCCTGACCGCCACGATCCTGAGCGGAGGGGCGCTCGTCGTCTGGGGCTTCGCCGCGGGCTTTATCGGCATCATTCAGGTCGAATCCTGGTCCCGCCAGCAGCTCAACGAAAGCCTGGATGTCACCTACGTCGGGCGCCCCATGATCAGGGTTTATCCCCACGGTCAAATGAATGAGGAGCCCGTCCATCAAACTCTTGAACGGCAACCGATCGCGCCTCAAGACTTATTTCCGGAACGACGCTTGCCCGCTCGGCCGGGGCGCGAGCTCCTAACTTTCATTTATCCGGCATCGCTCCCCACCGGCGAGTGGAAGCCTTCGACCGACGAACTTGCTCGCGGATTGATCTTCAGTTACAGCGACGGCAAGACTCCGGCGAAGTACTGGTATCTGATACGCGAAGCCGGAACCACGGCCCATGCCTATTTCGCCGGCTTCGATTCAAAAACGCGCGAGTCCATCGGTTATCTCGGGACAGGCGGTTTACGGTTTGATATCCCGCCGCTAGAGGAACAGTTCGACGTGGGCGATCGCTCGCTGCACCTCGTGGCGACCACCGTGTACGTTGCCATCGGACGACAACCAAATGCGTGGAGCCCCCGCGGTGAGTCACAGTTAGTTGCGGTGATGTCAGGCGACCAGCTTTATCTGATCGACCTGCGGAATCAAAGCGTCCGGCACGTGCCCGTTGACGAACCAGTCGGGTCGATCGGTATATTCAGAGAACCCCTCGAGTCCGATGACGATCTTGAGGAAACGTTACGCGCCGTAGCGCGTACGAAGGACCATTTGCTCGTCTTCGATCGTGACGGGCAGATGCTGCGCAAAATCGCGATTCCCTCGCATTTAGCGGACAAAGAACTGGCTCTCTACCTGCCGCTGGGGAAGGAAGTGTTGCTTGTCGACAACCAACACGGTCGTGGCACGGTGCCCAATGACGATGACAGTGAGCCACGCCGTACCGAGCTGTATTGGGTCGATGCCGAGAATCACGTCACCCGGCACGAATCGGTCGTGCTGAGCCAAGCGCGCGATCTATCAAAGCCGTTTATTTGGTTAATACACTGCCTCGTACCGTCGCCGGGCGTGCTCGGCGGATTCCTGTACGGATTCCTCCCCTGGGTCAGCGCGACCGAGGAGCATACCGCCGCCCAGATGCGCGCCACGATGTGGAATCACTCATGGCCGATCTTTGTGCCGATTTGTTTGTTGTCGATGGCGCTTGCGGTTGTCGCTTATCGTCGCCACCGTCGATATGAAAACCATGGCGCGGCGTTTTGGGCCATATTCGTGTTCTTGCTGGGGCCGGCGGGATACTTCGGTTACCTGGTACACCGCCGCTGGCCGGCACGTGAAACTTGTTCCGCTTGTGGCAAACGAGTCCCGTGCGATCGCGAGACCTGCCTGAACTGCCGCACCGAGTTCCCAACGCCGGCGCTGATCGGCGGCGAAGTGTTCGCATAGGGCCGCGTTGACGCGTGTGCTGCGCCGCGATCTTGCTTCGGATGCATGCTTATTCGCCTGCGGCGAAAAAGCATGTCACACGGCTGCACGGAATTGCCTTCAAGCAGGGTGCCCTGTGGGCACCACCGACCACGCGCAACAACGTTGTAGCTCGCAAACGTGTACGCACGCGACGGAAAAAAATGGTGCTCACAGAGCACCCTACAAAATTGCGACTTGCTCAATGCGCGTGCGGCGGCCCTTGAATCGTAACGCCGTAGCGCGGGGCCGCGGCCAGCAAGCGGCCGATTTCTTCCGGTGATGGTGGGCCGGGATCCGCGCCCGCTGCGACGGGCTGCCCCACTTCGAAGAACATCTCCTCCAGGCCGGCCGGCGCGACCGAGATAATCATCCGCGCCGGTTTCCCGCTTTCGTTCTTGAAGCAATGCTGCTGACCGACCGGCATGTTGGCGAACGCCCCGGCCCGGGCGACGACCTTCTTCTCGCCCAGGTAAAACGTGATCTCGCCTTCCAGGATGAAGAACGCTTCGTCCTCGCGCGTGTGCGTATGCGGCGGTGGCCCTCCGCCGGGCGGCACCAGGGCCTCCCACATTGCGTAACGGCCGCTGGTTTCCTTGCCCGTGGCCAGAAAGCGGTAGACGTCGCCCACGACGGCGATCGTGCGTCCTTCGGATTCCGTTCGGATCGTTGGCGGTAGTGTCATGCCGTTCGCTGCAAGGTCGATGGATGGATGGTCAGAAATCAAACGTGTGATTAAGTTAATACACCATACCGACGCCAGCCAGGACAGACATTCATGCAGAGCGGCAGAAAAAGCCAGGGGCGCACTTTTCGACGGGGCGAGACAGGATACGAAACCGCGCGAGGCGAAGCGTTGTGGAACAAGCGATTGCCCGATCGCTTTCCCGCCATGATCGTGCAGGCCAACGACACGAACGACGTGCTGGGCGCCGTGCGGCTCGCCAAGCGCGAAGGTTTGCGCGTGGGCGTTTGCTCGGGGGGGCATAGCTGGTCCGGCAACCACATTCGCGAAGGTGGATTGCTGCTGGACGTCTCGCGATTGGACGAAGTGCGCATCGATCGGGATCAGCGGCGCGCCGCCGTCGGGCCGGGACGCGCCGGACACGAGCTGTCCAAACAGCTCGCGCGCCAAAAATTGTTTTTTCCGGCCGGGCATTGCCGCGGTGTCGCCGTGGGAGGCTATCTGCTGCAAGGGGGCTACGGCTGGCACAGCCGCGTGCTGGGCCCTGCGTGCCAGAGCGTCGAAGCGATCGATGTCGTCACGGCCGACGGAGAAATCGTCCGCGCGAGCGCCGAGGAGAATGCCGATCTCTATTGGGCAGCGCGCGGCGCCGGCCCCGGCTTCTTCGGCGTCGTCACCCGATTTCACCTGCGTGTCTACGACCGGCCGAACGTGATCGGCTTCGCGGCGCAAACGTTTGCCGCCGATATGTTCGACGAAGTGTTTCGCTGGCTGCACGCCGTCGGGCCCGACGTTCCTGGCGGAATCGAATTGCAAGCGCTCATGTCGCGCCACACGACCGGCGTGCGCGGGCCAGGCATCACGGTCATCGCGCCGGTTTTCGCCAGCTCGTTGAGCGAAGCCTGGGAATGGGTGCGATTCATGAACAAAAGCCCGCTACGCCCCAAAGCCAAGATCACGATCCCTTTCGTGCCGTCAGGCTTGGGTCCGTTGTATTACGGCGTGAGGCGCCATTATCCGGACGAGCATCGTTACGCCGTCGACAACATGTGGACCGGCGCCGGGATCGAAGAATTGCTCCCCGGCCTGCGAAACATCGCCGCCACGTTGCCGCCAGCCCCGTCACACATGCTGTGGATGAATTGGGCGCCGCCGCCAACTCGCCCTGACATGGCGTACTCGATGGAGGACGATCTCTACATCGCACTCTATTCGGTCTGGCAGCACGAGAAGGACGATGCCGACTTCGCGCATTGGCCTGTCCGATGCCTGCGTGAAATGGAGCACCTGGCGTCGGGCTGCCAATTGGCGGACGAAAACCTGGGGCAACGCCCCTTGCGCTTCGTCACGGACGAACACCTGGCGCGCTTGGACCGGGTGCGCGCCGATTACGATCCACAAGGCCGATTCCACAGTTGGATGGGGCGACCATGACGACACCCAAGTCCGCCGACCGACGTCGCCTGGGCATGCTGCCCGGCGAACTGGACGGAAAGCCGTATGCGCGGTTCTGGAATCCGCAAATGGCAGCGCTCCCGGCGCATGCGCACGAAGCGATCGCGCACGGCCCCGTGGCCGAACCTCTGCTGCCTCCGCTGGGCGAGGCGGGACGCGCGCTGGAATCGCCCGAGCGTGTGTTGGAGAACGGTTACTGCCTTGCCACCGGTGGCGCGCTGCATATCGCGATTCACACGATCATGCCCGGCGTCGTGCCGGCAATGGTCGACTGGTGGTTCGGCTGGCATAGCGACGAGCCGCAGCGCTATAAGCTGTGGCATCCGCGCGCCCACGTGCATGCCGAGTGGGCCACGCCCGTGGTGCCCGGAACCACTGGGCGCGAGCGCTACGTGGGACAGACCTCTTGCGTCGATGAATATGTCGGTAGCACCTTGGGACGCTATTACATTCGCTTTCTGCCCCCTTGCGAATTGGGTCTCGATGAACGGCTTCTGACCGATGCCACGCGGGCCACGGCCGTCTGCGCACGTGTGGGCTTTGCCAACATGCCGTTCGATTTCGGCTATCTGCTGCACTACGTTAGCGCGCTCGACGGTGGTGCAGAGATGCGGTCGCGATTCTGGATCGGTGGCGAGCACGCCAGCGCCCGGCGCGGCGGGATCGTGGGCGACATGGCGGCCTCGGCCGCCGGTTGGCTGATGCGGCCCGGCGCAGCCGAAGCGGCAGCGCTGCTGGTCCATTGCTCGCAAGAAATGTCCCACCTCGCGACGTTCCTGCCCAGCTTATACGCCGCGTTGGGCAGCGAGAGCTGAGGTATCGCCGGCCGGAACCGTCGCGTCAAGTCTTCGGTCGCGTCGGGCTTCCCGCTTCGCCCAACTGCGCGTCGCGCGTTTCAGCCGCCAGCCATACCGACACCAGCGTGATCGTTGACAGTCCGATCATGTACAGGGCGATCGGCCAGGGGCTGCCGTCGGCCCAGCGCAACAAGGCCATGCAAACCAGCGGCGCCAGGCCGCCGGCCAAGGGCGTGGCGAGATGATAGCCGATCGAGGCGCCGGTGTAGCGAACCTCGGTGCCGAACAATTCCGAAAAGAAGGCCGCTTGCGGCGCGTACATCGCCGATTGCACAACCAATCCGATCACGATCGCCAGTCCAATGATCGTCGGATGGCCGGTATCGATCATCCAGAAAAACGGAAAGGAAAACAAGGCTAGGCCCAGCGCCCCCGCCAGATAAACGGGGCGCCGCCCCACGCGGTCTGACAGCAAGCCGAAGGCGGGAATAACCAAGAACTCAGCCACCGAGGCAACTAGTACGCCGGTCAGGACCGAAGTCCGCGAGACGTTCAATTCGACCGTGGCGTAGGTCAGTACGAAAACGGTGAAAATATAGAAGCTGCCATTTTCCGCGACCCGCGCGCCCATCGCCAACAGAATATTGCGCGGATAGCGCTTGAGCACGGCGAAGAACGGAATGCCCGCTTGTTCGTTGCGATCGCGCATTTTCGCGAACAGAGGGCTTTCCAGGATCTGTAAGCGAATGAACAGCCCGACGCATAACAACGCGATGCCCAGCAGAAATGGCAGGCGCCATCCCCAGCTAAGAAACGCCTCGTCGGGAAGCCACGAGAAGAGACCGAAGATCGTGGTGGCCAGCACCATGCCAGCCGGCACGCCGGCCTGCACCCAACTGGCGTTTAGCCCGCGGCGTCCCTGGTGGCCATGCTCGACGACCATCAGCACGGCGCCGCCCCATTCGCCGCCGACGCCAAATCCTTGTACGAAGCGCAACGTCACGAGCAGGATCGGCGCTAGCTTGCCCACCTGGTCGTACGTCGGTAACACGCCGATCAGAAACGTGGCCATGCCCATCAGCATCAGGGTCGTAACCAGCATCGATTTCCGCCCCATCCGATCGCCGAAGTGGCCGAAGACGATCCCACCGACAGGGCGGGCGAAGAATCCGACGGCGTAGGTGGCGAACGAGGCCATCGTGCCGGCGAAGGGATCGAGCGTAGGAAAAAAGAGCTTGTTGAAGACCAGCGCCGCCGCGGTGCCATACAGGAAGAAGTCGTACCACTCGATCGTGGTGCCGATGAAACTGGCCAGCACGACGCGTGCCACGGAATTACCGGCAGGGGCGGCAGGTCGGGCATCGTCACGCATGGAGAGATTGTAGCGACCGGGCAATCTAACTGCTGCCCGTGTCCGGCTGCCAGCAATCAGGCCCATTCCTCGAACCGCGCGTTGAATTGCGCCGGCGATCCCTTTAGGCTATCCAGTGGCCTCGGGGGCGGCGCAAACTCCCGCGGGGCCGCATGCCGCCCGAGTTCTCCCGCCGTAGGTGCGTCCGATGCCTTCCCGCCACCACACGCTCATCGCGTTTGCATGCTTGGTGGCATTCGTCGCGAGCAGCTTCTCGCTGCCGACGGTGCGCGCGGCCGAAGCCACGACATTCACCGCCGAGGACCGCGACTACTGGGCCTGGCAACCGTGCGTTCGGCCGACCGTGCCCACGATCGATGCGGCCGGCGATCATCCGGTCGATGCGTTTCTGCTCGAGCGGCTCCAGGCCGCCCACGTGACGCCAGCCCCCGAAGCGGACCGCCGCACATTGATTCGCCGGGCGACGTTCGACCTACATGGATTGCCGCCGACGCCTGATGAAGTCACCGCGTTCGAGGCGGATACCGCTCCCGACGCTTGCGAGCGAATGATCGACCGGCTGCTCGCGTCACCCCGCTACGGCGAACACGTGGCACGATCATGGCTCGACCTGGTGCGATATGCCGAGAGCGACGGATTCAAGTCCGACGATCTGCGCCCCAATGCCTGGCGCTATCGCGATTACGTCATCGAGTCGTTCAACCGAGACGAAGGTTTCGACCAGTTCATCATCGAGCAATTGGCCGGCGACGAGCTGCGCCCCGATGATCCGCGCGCCCTGGTTGCGACCGGCTATCTGCGACTCGGTCCGTACGAAGAAAACGGCCGCGACGTGGCGGATCAGCGCAGCAACATTCTCAATGACATTACCGACGTGACCGGCCAAGTCTTCCTGGGGCTGACGATCGGTTGCGCGCGCTGCCACGATCATAAATACGACCCGCTGTTGCAGGCTGACTATTTTCGTCTGCAATCGTTTTTCGCGGCGCTAGCGCTCGTGGACGACGAACCACTGGCCAGCGGCGCCGAGCGCGCCGCGCTGGCCGAGCGGCAGGCCGCCTGGGAGACCGCGACCGCACCGCTACGCGACCAGATTGCCGCGATTGAAGCGCCACACCGCGCAAAGCTGATGGCCGAGAAGCGCAGCGTCTTTCCGGACTACATGCAGAAGATCTTCGACGCTCCGGCCGCCGGTCGCACACCGCTGGAAGCGCAGATGATCGAGCTGGCGTCGCGGCAATTGGTGATCGGCCCGGACGACGTCGCAAAACGAATGAACGAAACGCAGCGCAAGGAACACGCAGCACTGCGCAAACAAATACGCGAAGAACACGGAGCGGCGCCTGAACCGCCGGCACTAGCCGCGATGGCTCGTGACACGGGTACTGACGCGCCGGCGACCACCATCCCCGGCAATGACGAACCGATCGAGCCCGGCTTCTTGAGCGTCCTCGCGCCGCAAGCACCGTCGATCCAACCACAGGGGCATAGCACCGGACGGCGTCTGGTACTCGCGCGCTGGATGACCAGTCCCGATAATCCGCTAACGCCGCGAGTGATGGTCAATCGGGTGTGGCAGCAACATTTCGGGCGAGGGCTGGTTGCATCGAGCGGCGATTTCGGCCGGCAAGGCGAACGTCCGACACACCCGGCGCTCTTGGATTGGCTGGCCTCGGAATGGACCGCGCGCGGTTTTCAGATGAAACCGCTCCATCGGTTGATCATGACCTCGGCCGCGTATCGCCGAGCGTCGGCGCCAGCGTCCGACGAGATGCTCGCGCGCGATGCCGACAACGCTCCTTATTCCCGGTTTGCGCGCCGTCGGCTCTCGGCCGAGCAGTTGCGCGATGCATTACTGGCCACCAGCGGCGAATTGAACCTGCAAATGGGTGGGCCAGGCGTCCTCAGCGAACTCCCCAAGGGGCTGAGGTCGGCCTACGCCTGGCAACCTGACGCCGATCCGGCGCAGCGCAATCGCCGCTCGATTTACCTGTTGGTGCGGCGCAACCTGCGCGAACCACTGCTCGAAGTGTTC
Source organism: Pirellulales bacterium (assembly GCA_036499395.1). Classification (NCBI taxonomy): domain Bacteria; kingdom Pseudomonadati; phylum Planctomycetota; class Planctomycetia; order Pirellulales; species Pirellulales bacterium. The sequence goes on along the minus strand of DASYDW010000087.1, from coordinate 19,314 downwards.
GACATGCCGGACACGCACGAGACCTGCACGCGCCGGATGGAAACCACGACCGCGCCGCAGGCATTGTTCTTGTGGAATGCCGAATGGTCGCTCGATCGCGCCCGGGCGCTGGCAGCGCGCGTCGAACAAACGGCCTCGGCCGATCCCGAGCGAGCAATCCGCGCGGCTTATCGGCTCGTATTCCAGCGTGCCGCGCAGCCTGACGAAGTCGCGTCAGCCGCGAGATTTCTTGAGCAGACAGGAGACGCTGCCGCTAAGCCGAACTCCGAGGCAATCGTCGACCTTTGCCACGTGCTGCTCAACAGCAACGAATTCTTGTTCGTAGATTGAAAGTGTTTCATCAGAAAGCGACATGAACCGACGGGCGACAGACATCCAGAGCACGCAGGCCATGCCGGAGCGATCGCGGCGCCAGTTTTTGCTGCGCTGCGGGGCCGGCTTTGGAGCGCTACCGCTGGTGGCCCTGTTGAATGATGCGCGCGGCAATGAGTCCGCGACCGCGCAGAGCACCGCAAACTCTTCGCCGCTCGCGGCTCGCCCCGCCATGTTCGCCCCGCGCGCCAAAAGCGTGATCTTCTTGTTCATGGATGGCGGGCCCAGCCAGCTCGATACGTTTGATCCCAAGCCCGAGGTCAACGCGCTGGCCGGGCAGCCCTTGCCGCCGAGCATCAAACGCCCAATCACGCCGATGGGCGTGTCGAACAATGCACTGCTGGCCAGCCGCCGCGTCTTTCGCCCGGCCGGGCAAAGCGGCATTCCCGTATCGGATTGGTTACCGCACCTGGCCACGTGCGCCGATGAATTGACCGTGATCCGCTCGTGCTGGGCCGACGGTTTGAATCATGTCGGTTCGGTTTGCCAAATGAACACAGGCTCGATTTTGGCCGGCCGGCCGAGCTTGGGAAGTTGGGCCACGTACGGACTAGGAACCGAAAACCAAAACCTGCCGTCGTTCGTCGTGCTGACCGACGGAGATCGCGAACCTCCGGGCGGCGCGCGCAATTGGGGAACCGGCTTCATGGCCGGCACCTATCAGGGGACGCGCTTTCGTCGCGGTGCCGAACCGGTGCTGCACCTGGAACCACCGGCCGCGATTACCTCCGCGAGGCAGCGGGCGAAGCTCGATTTGCTGGCCGATATCAACACGCGCCACGCGCGCGAGCGCAACTACGACCCAGATCTCGAAGCGCGCATCGCCAGTTACGAGCTGGCCTATCGCATGCAAGCCGCGGCGCCCGAGGCTGTGGACCTTGGCGAAGAAACCGCGACGACGCACGCGATGTATGGCCTCGACCAGGACGAGACCGAGGCCATGGGGCGCTCGTGCATGCTCGCACGGCGCCTGGTCGAACGCGGCGTCCGCTTCGTGCAGGTCTATTGCGGATCGGGCAGCCGCTGGGACGCCCACAGCAAAATCGAAGAGAACCACGGCGGACTATGCCGGGCCAGCGACAAACCAATCGCCGGGTTGTTGATGGATCTGAAGCAGCGAGGTCTGTTGGACGAAACGCTCGTCATCTGGGGAGGCGAGTTCGGGCGAACTCCCATGTCCGAGAAGGGGGACGGCCGCGATCACAATCCGTACGGCTTCACGATGTGGATGGCCGGCGCCCGACTGCCGGGCGGACGCATCATCGGTGCGACCGACGAGATGGGACTGTTCGCCATCCAAGATCGGGCCCACGTGCATGATCTCCACGCCACGGTACTGGCGCTGTTGGGGCTGGATCACAAAGAGTTAACGTGGCTGCACAATGGTCGTCACGAGCGTGCCACGATCAACGGCGGCGAGCTGATCTCCCAGATCTATCCGGGCTAAGCCACGCCTGTCGCTGAAACGCTTTTGCGTGCCGAATTCCTCGTCTGCCCACCCGATAGTCCTCTCGCCCGCATGAAGCCCGCCCCATGCAATCACCTGCCCGACGCGACCTGGTCGAAGATCTTTTTCTGCCCACCCTATTGTTCGTGGCGCTCGGCGGCATGACGTGGGCCGTGCGTGGGTGCTCCGGCTTTGGTGCCTCGGTCGGTTGTATTTTCGCCGGCGTAACGTGGGGCGCCGCGTGGTGGTTCATCGCACGCAACCCAAACGGCGAGCCAACGCGCCGCTACGCATCGGGCTGGATCGTGTTGGCCGTCACGGTCGGCATGGGCATCGCCGGCGCGCGCGGTTGGATGCAATGGCCCAGCTTCTTCGAAGGAAAGATGGTCACCAATGCCGCCGCCGGTGAATCGGTACCGATCTCGCGGGCCTATGGCTTTCTGTGGTTATTCATCGCCGGCGTGCCATGGGCCGGCGTCAGCGCCTGCCTGCTGGCGTGGTGCGGTTCGCAACGCACGACGCGCGTCTGGCATTGGGTCATTCGCCTGGCCTGCGGAATCGGCGGAGCGTATCTCGCGCGTTATCTGTTCGACGCGTACCCGCAATACTTCTTGCCGATGTACGACGAGTTCGCCGATCGTTACCGCGACCTCGAACAGAATCCAACCCTGCGCCGATTGATCAACGATTGCGGATCGGCGCTGTTCCACGTGGGGCTGTACCTCGGATTGCTGCTCTTCGAGCTCGCGCGGCGCGATTGGAAAAACGTCGTGCTGATACTGACCGTCGGCATCGTCAATGGGGCAGGCTGGGCCGCGTGCCAGAATTGGAAATGGGCCCCCGACGTCTGGCCGGGCGCGAGTTTCAACTGGTGGCGCTGTTGGGAATCGTCAGGTGGGCTGAGCATCGGCGTGGCCCTGGGTCTGGCCTACTTTCTGGTCAATGGTCGCATGTCACCGGCCGAGCAAGCCATCGTGCGTTCGCGCCGCTCGATCACAGGGCCGAACCTGGAATGGTTGGCCGTTTACCTTTTGCTCACGGCGTGGTTCGGTTTTTTGCTCCTCTCAGCAGGACGACTGTGGGGTCAGTTGTACTTCGGAACGGCTGTCGTATTCGGCATCGCTTACTACTTGCTGCGCCGAAACGCGTACGCGCGCGAACCTGAACCCGATACTGAGGCGTACGGCGATCCCAACCTCGAACGCTGGGGCCTGTACGTGGGACTGCTTTACGGGCTGGGCATTTCGCTCCGCGCCGGCCTGAAGGGGTGGTTCAACATTTATTACGGCAACGAGGATTATTACAGCGCCCAGTTGTGGCGCATCTTCGGACCGTGCTTTCTGGCGATACTGATCGCGATCTGTGCATGCACGCTCTTCTGGCCGCGCCCGAGAAACTTCCGCGGCAATCTCTTCCCGCGCGCCGGCTGGCTGATGGCACTGGTTCTGGTGCAGCAGAACGTCATCGCGCAACTCATCACCGGCCCGTTAGACCAGTGGAACGAAGCGGCATTCAGCATCTACTACGTACTCTTGTTCGCGATCACGGTGCCGATCGTGCTGTATTACACGCTGCGACAACGCCTGCTCGCAGAATAACGCGTCGCCCGCGTATCGATCGGTCTCGCGGCCTGCTTTTGCTCAAAAAGTGCGCGATGGCGCCCGATTTCCCTGGTTCTCGCCAGGCGTTAAGATCAGCGGCGGCGCACGCTGGCCGGTTGCCTGCGCGCGGTCCGTTCTCGACCCCTCTGTAACCCGTCAGGATTAATGATGGCGATCGTCTCGGTATTCGCGAGCATCTGCCTGTTGGCGCTGGTGCTGCTGGATGGTTTCGAGACGATGGTCCTGCCGCGGCGCGTCACGCGACGGTTACGGCTGACGCGTATCTTCTATCGCACGCTGTGGATTCCTTGGCGCTTTATCGCGCTGCGGCTTTCGCCGGGCCGGATGCGCGAAGGGTTTCTCAGCGTTTTTGGCCCGATGTCGATCCTGATGCTGTTCGCGTGTTGGATGGGGGGCCTGACGCTGGCCTTCGCCTGGTTGCACTGGTCTCTCGGGACGGTGTTGCACATGCCCGGCAACGAAGCGATCACCTTGGGCTCTTACCTGTACCTGAGCGGTACAACGATCTTTACCCTAGGCTTCGGCGACCTGGTACCGCTGAATTCGATTGGCCGTTTCCTGGCCGTGGTCGAAGCCGGGACTGGTTTCGGTTTTCTGGCCGTGGTGATCGGCTATTTGCCGGTGTTGTATCAGGCCTTTTCGCGGCGCGAGACCATCATCTCGATGCTCGACGCCCGGGCCGGCTCGCCTCCGTCAGGCGGCGCACTGTTGGTGCGCGCCGCGGTGAGCCACGACGTCGAGGCGATTCGCCGGCTGCTGCAAGATTTGGAGCAATGGTCGGCCGAAGTTCTGGAAAGCCATTTGTCGTTCCCGGTGCTGAGCTACTATCGCTCGCAACACGACAATCAATCCTGGCTGGCGGCCCTCACCGCGGCTCTCGACGCCTGCGCGCTATTGATCGCGATGGTTAAAGGCGTGGCCATCTACCAGGCGCAGCTCACCTTCGCTATGTCCCGGCATGCGGCCGTCGACCTAGTGCTGGTCTTCCACGTCCCTCCGCAGATCGAGGTCGATCGTCGCCTCTCAAGCACGGCCCTGGAACATCTACGGGACGAGCTGCAGAAGGCGGGCATCCAACTGCACGACGAGGAGACAGCCCGCGCCAAGTACGCCGAATTACGGGCGATGTACGAGCCGTTTCTCTTAGCGCTGGGATCGAATTTCGTGTTCGCCGTACCCCCGGTGTATCGCGAAGTCGAAACGGTCGACAACTGGCAAACCAGCGCCTGGATGCGCCGCACCGCCGGCATCGGCAAACTGCACGCCCCACCCCGCGACGACCATTTTGCCTAGCAACAAAGTCGGCACAGGGCAGTGACGGAAATGCAGAATGATCAGTGCGAATCGCCGAGCAAAGGCGCCTTTTCTACTCAGCGATTCGAACTCATTGCTCAGCACTTCGCGCTCCGCTCTTCTCACGCGGCGCTTCTGTACTGCCGCTCTAACGTGGCGTAACGGTCGTTGTGCGACATCAGCTCCGCCGGGGTGCCTTGCTCGATGATCCGTCCGTTTTCCAAAACCAGCACCAGGTCGGCGTTACGAATTGTGCTCAAGCGATGTGCCACGATAAAGCTGGTTCGCCCGGCGATCAGCCGCGATAGGGCCTGGCTGATGCGATGCTCGGTGAATATGTCGATGGCGCTCGTGGCTTCGTCGAGGATCAGGATCGCCGGATCGGCCAGCATCGCTCGTCCGAAGCAAACCAACTGCCGTTGCCCCAGTGACAGATTCCGTCCACATTCCCCCACATCCGCGTGCAGGCCACCGGGCAGCGCCTCTAGGAAATCGTGGCAGCCCAGCTTTTCGAGCGACGCGGCGACCTCTTCGTCGGTCGCCTCGGGCCGGCCAAAGCGAATGTTGTCCGCTACCGAGCCGCAGAAGAGGAAGTTCTGCTGCTGCACGATTCCCATCTGTCGATGCAACGAAAAGGATTGCAGGTCGCGTATGTCGTGTTCGTCGATCAAGACGCGCCCACTGGTCGGCAAATAGAATTTAGCGATCAGGTTGATGATCGAACTCTTGCCGCTGCCGGTATGCCCGACCAGCGCGATGCATTGCCCTGGTTCGGCCTTGAAACTGATTTCTTCGAGGACCAGCCGGTTTTCCTGGTAGGCGAACGACACATCCTCGAAGACGACCTCGCCTGCGATCCGCGCGACGGGTCGGGCCGCGGGAGAGTCAATCCAGTCGGGCTCGACGGCCAGGAAGCGTCGCACACGGTCCGCGCCAGCCAGCGTCAGAATCGCCTGGTTGTATTGATCTCCCAGCGTCTGAATGGGCGCGAAAAAGATGTTCGCCAGAAACATGAACTGGATCAATTCGCCCGCCGGCGCGCCGATCCCCGGCGTCAGGACCCGATAGCCGCCGAGAATCAAAATCGAAGCCAGAAACGCTTGGCTGTTGAATTCCAGTAGCGGCACGAACACGCCCGCCGAGCGCGCCGCCTCCATGTTGTAGACCGAATGATCGGCCACCAAATCTCGGAACAGGCGAGCGCTGGTTTCCTGCCTAGCAAAGCCCTGAGTGACATGCACGCCATGCACCGCCTCGACCAGCCTCGCCGTGACACGGCTGAAGCTTTCCTGCACCGCCCGGTGCGCATTACTCAGCCGGCCGCGAAATCGATAGTTCAACCATCCCAACACCGGCCCCATGGCAGCCACGACCAGAAACAGCACTGGGTCGTACCACAGCATCAACGTCGAGGCGACCAGCATCTGACCCAGGCCCACCAGGCTGGTGAACACCACATCCTGCACGCCGGCCCGCACCGCCTCGGTATCGGACGTCATGCGGCTGATCACGCTTCCCAGCTTCGTGCGATTGAAAAAGCTGGAGGTCATCTGCTGCAGATGCAGGAAAATCGCCTCACGCAAGTCGTGGACGACGCATTCCCCCAGCTCTAGAGCCAAGCGCTGGCGAAAGTGAAAGCAGATATTCGTCGCAGCCGCTAGAACGACGTATGTCGCTACGCCGATCGCTAATCCATTCAACGAATGCCTTGCGATCGGACCACTGACCACATAGCCGGTCACCCAGGCGAGCGCCGCTAATTGCATCGAGCGAATCACAACCAGCACCAACAGCGTGTTGCGCTTGCGGGCGTAGGGCCCGGTGAAGCCATACAGCCAGCGCATCGTTTTCAGGCCGGGAGGGGGCGCTGAATCGTACTCATCATCGCCCGCAAGAGCGGGGAGTGTTGGGCAGTGTCTCCGCTTTAGTTTTTCGCGCCCTAACGCGGTTGTCGACATGATTCGTGTGGGGTTCGTTGCTGTTCGAGGTGAAGGATTTGTCAATCGAATGCGCCGCGCGTGATCGTCGCAGTGTTTTCAGGCGTAGCACGCGGCTTGTTCGGCGTGCAGTCGCGTGACCTGGCAATAATGTCCTGCACAGCGCGACAGCTCGTCGTGTGATCCGGCTTCGACAATGCACCCCTGGTCCATGACCAGCACCAGGTCGGCCCGTTGCAAAACAGCCGGGCGGTGCGTAACGATGATCGACGTGCGCCCCTGCATGGCCCGATCAATGGCCTCCAGGATCTCGTGTTCGGTTTGCGCATCGACAGCGGCCGTGGGATCGTCCAACAGCAGGATTGGCGGCTCGAGCAGCACGGCCCGGGCAATCGCTAGACGTTGCCGCTGGCCGCCGGACAGATTGCTCCCTTCCTCGGCGAGCCAGGTGTCGTAACCGTCGGGCAGTTGGCGAATGAATTGATCGGCGGCGGCAATTTTGGCAGCGCGTTCGATTTGCTCGCGCGTCGCCTGCGGATGGCCAAACGCGATGTTGGCCGCCACGGTATCGCTGAACAAGAACGTCTCTTGAAAAACCAACCCTACGGCGCGGCGCAAATCTTCGAGCGCCAATGCCCGCACGTCGATTCCATCGACCAGCACGCGTCCCTCGCCAGGATCGCAAAACCGCGGTACCAGGTGCAATAGCGAGCTCTTGCCGCAACCGGTCGCGCCGAGGATGGCAACGCGCTGTCCCGGCCGGATGCGCAGGTCGACGTCGGACAAGACGGGCTCGCCCGCCTGATAATGAAACGACACGTTTTCGAAAGTGATCGAACCGCGCGGCGTGGGCAGCCGGCGCGGAAACGGCGGCGAATGAATCTCGACCGGCGCATCCAGCACCTCGAACACGCGCCTCGCACCGGCCAGGCTCTGCTGCATGCTATTCAGCACGTTCACCATCTTGCTGACCTGTCCCGAGAACTGCTGCAGCAATCCGGAGAAAACAATCAGCCCGGCGCCTAACGGCAATCCGTCCGTAGTGACCAGATATCCGCCGTAGCCCAGCAGCACCGCCAGGTTCAAAGTCGACAGGAATTCACTCGTCGGCGTGAACAGGCTTAGCCGCCAGAAGATGTATTTCTGCTGTGCCTGGACGTCGTCGTTGGCGCGGCGAAAGCGCTGGATCTGATCCGCCTCGCGCGCGAAGCCGCGCACCACGCGCATCCCGCGCACGTTCTCGGAAAGAACCTGGATCAACCGGTCCATCAAGGTCCGATTGTGATCGTAGGCTGGTCGCACGACGCGGCAGAACGTCGCGGCCACGAACCACAACACCGGCATGGTGGCCAGACAGGCCAACGAAAGGCCGGCATGAATCCGCAGCATGTAGGTCAGATAGACCGTCAACGACAGCAGCAGGATGACCAGTTGCAGGACCATCCCCTCGACGAACTGCCGCACCGATTGCGCATCGCTCGTAACGCGATTGATGATCGAGGTCGTCGAGTTCGTGCGAAAGAAGCGGCTGCTCAGGTCGTGCAGCTTTTCATAAATCGCGGCTCGCAGTTCGACCACGATCTGCTGCTGCACCAGCCGCGCCGAGGCCACGGCATGAAAGTAATTCAACACCGCGCGCAGACTTGCCAACAGCAGCACCAGGCCCGCCAGACCCAAGACTTGCGCGAGCGCCGACCAACCCACGGGCTGCGAAAGCCAGCGAGGCCAATCGGGCGCCGGGCTGGTCGTGTCCACCTCGTGACGAATGACATCGATCGCCAGTCCCGTCAGCCCTAGCCCCGCCAGGGCCAGCGCCAACAGCGCGATCTGCTGCGCAAGCAGCGTGCAGCATCCCCAGCGATGGCGCCACGCAAGCCGGAGCATGCGCGCCGTGAGCGCCAGCGTCGACGAAGACGTTTCAGGATCGGACGAGTGGATGGTAGACAAAACGCTTACTGGCTCAGCTTGCCAGCCGGCGAACATTCGACCGCAATTGCGGGCCCCAGATGTTCGCGACCGGCGGAGAAAAAAAGGAATCTGTTCCAACTCGGGGGGCGATACTCTAGTCGCACTTCGCCCGAGGGTACAGGCTGAAATCTGGGGCATTTAGCGGAGCTAGTGAGAGCGGTCGAAAGAGCCAATCGCCGCAACCTCGGCAAAGAGTTTGCCGGGAGGTCCCTTAGAAAACGCGGGGCAGTTGGGAACTATTCCTTCGGCGGTTCGGGGGAGAAGACCGCCGGCTCTGCCTGCTCGCGCAGCGGCTTGCCGGCCTGATACAGCGTGAGCCGCTGGCGCGCGATGTCGGCGGCGGTGCTGTTACGGTCAGCCTCGGCCCGCCGCAAAACGTGCTGCATTTGCTTCACGGCCTCGGCAAAGTTTGCGGTCTCGGCAAGTGCGGCGGCCAGCGTGTCGATCAGGCTCCATTGATCGTAATCGACCCCTTGCGCCAGTTGCATTGCCCAGCGCAACGCCTCTTGACCATCGCGGTCGGCATCGACGGGGCTGGTCGCCAAAATCCGGGCGTAGCTGTTGATCCAATCGCGGTTCCGCGGCGCGTCAGCCAATCCGGGCGAGAGCTCTAATGCCTTGCGCAGTTGGGGCGCGGCCTCACTGTTGCGATGCAGCGCCAGTAATTCCCTCCCCAAAATTGTGCGGAACAGCGAGTTCTTGGGATCGATCTCGACTGCCGGACGAAAGATGGCCACCGCATCAGCACTGCGTCCCAGTGACTTGTAGCAATTGAACAGCGCCACGCGCGAGTCGACGCGTTGTGGTTGTTCGTTGATCCAGCCCTCGAGCACGCGCACCGCCTCGTTCGCCTTATTCATTTTGAGGTACACGTTCGCCAGAGCGCGATAAGCCTGCGATAAGCTCGGATCTTTGGCGATCGCGTCTTGCAATAGCTTGATGGCGGGCTCGTAGTTTTCGAAGTCATATTGCTCGAGCGCCAGGGCCACCTGGTAGGGACCGCTTTCCGGCGGCGCGCCGATCAGCTCGCCCAGCCGCGCGCTCCACTTCGCATGTGGCAAGCGCATCAGTCGCACGCGAGCACTCAATGCGTCGGGCAGTTCTTTGAACAGATGCAACGGGGCGTTGAACTCGAGCGCCAGGTTCAGATCTGTGTTGATCTTTTGCGAACTGTCCTTCTTCACCATTTGATCCAGCATCTCCTGATCGATCGTGTACCGCGCCAAGAGCAGCGTTCGCACATCGTTGGTGTTGAACCATTGCTGCCAATCGAAGCTGATATCGGCCGATGTATCGATCTGCTGTTGCAAGGCATCGAGCTGTGCCGTATCCGGCGCCAGCGGCCGGTCCGAAGCCAGCAGGATCGTATCCGCCCCGGACGTCAGCGTTATCAATCCGCAATGCGGAAACACCGTTCGCATCGTGCGCACGATCATCAAGTAGTCGGAAAGCGCGATGTTATAGGTCTGAATCCACTGGGCGAGCACACCCCCCGGGCGCAATCGCGCCTTGGCGGCCGCAAAAAACTCTTCCGTAAACAAGTTCGACACGCCGGCCAGCCACGGATTCGATGGCTCGGAAATAATCAGGTCGTACTCGGCGATGCCTCCCTGTAACTGGCCTCGCCCGTCACCGAGCACGACGCGGTACACGGCTTCGGCCGTGATTTGCTCTTCGCTACGGCGGCGTTCCGGGGATAATGTCGCGTTCTGCTGCTCCAGGTGGCCGCGCGTGCGGGCCAGCGGACGATGATTGACCCGTTCGAAAAACGGTTCCGCGCCAATGACCGCCGGTTCGATTTCGCAAGTCGTCACGCGGGTGTCGGGGAACAGCAGGCTGGTGCCCGACGTCGTGCCGCTGCCAAAGCCGATCACCAGCACGTCGCGCGCTTCTGGTTGAAAGATGCGCGGAATGTAGGCCAGCCCCAACTGGGTGACCATGTCCGACAGATCGCCGGCGTCGACTTTGCCATTCACCCGCAGGCTGACATTGCTTCCATAGGTTACGACCGCCACACTGCTCGAGGGCCCTTCGACGAAATACGGGCAATCGATGATGTCGATCGCCCCCTCCTGGCTGCCGTACATGTACAGACCCAGATTCGTGCGCAGCGGGTCCAGCGGAAGCGAGATGCCGAACACTATCACGGATAGCGCCAGTGCCGAGCCTGCCGCGGTCATTCGCTCGCGGCCGGTGCCCAAGGGCAGCACGAGCAGCAGCGCCACCAGGTACGACGCCATCGCCAGGCCCATCGCGCCGGCCGTGCCGATTCTGGGAAACAGCACTACGGCGGTCAGCGTTGCTCCGGCAATCGAACCGAACGTATTCCAAGCATAGACATTGCCGACCGCGCGCCCGACGTGAGCAGCACGTTCGTGCGTCAAATCGACAAACAGCGGAAACAAAATTCCCATCGCCACCGACGGCAAAAACTCGACGATCGCGGCCACTAAGATGCACAGGCCGGCATTGCCCATCAAAGTCTCTCGCATCGCGCGGTGGTCGCCGGCGTAGGCCGATAACCAGGGCAGAAATAACTTGCCCGCGAAACAGGTCACCGCCAAACCGAAGATCACAAAGATCGGCAACATGCGATCGGCGACTACGCCGCGCACGCGCAAGTGAAACAGCAAACTGCCCGTCGCAATGCCGACCAGCACGACAAACAAGGTCGCGCTATAAGCATACGTCGAGCCCCCCAGCACGAGCGCCAACTGCCGGCTCCAGGTCATTTCAAGAATCAACGCGCCCAGGCCGGTCAAAGCCACGGCCAGGTACAGCCCTGCCAGCGAGATCGGGCGCTCCTGCTGAACATCCGTGCCGGTTTCCGTCGGCCGCGGCGGTGTGCTCGTTGCGGACCGAACCGTCACAGATCGGCTGACAAGTAGTGCGGCGGCGCCGATCGCCAGGTTCAGCATCGCCGTCGCGTTGTTCGTGGGCAGCAGTCCCCAGGCCGGCAGAAGCTGGAAGCCGGTCAAGAAACAGCCCGCGGCGGCGCCAAATGTATTGAGGGCGTACAGCCAGCCCGTTACCTGGTCGAGCGCTCCGTCGCGCGCCGTCAGCTCGCGCGTCAACAGCGGCAGCGTCGCTCCCATCAACACACACGGCGGACCGACGACCAGCAGCGTAACGACAAACTGCACGAGGAATCGCGCCAGCGGCTCATCCGGCAAGTGCGAATAAAATCCGGCCGAAACGTGAATCAGCCACTGAATCTGATACGGAATCAGAAGCGCTACCAGGCCGATCGCCACTTCGCACGCCCCATACCAGCGCAACGGCCGGAGGATGCGATCGGCCAGCCGTCCCGCCAGGTAAGCGCCCAGCCCAAGCCCGAAAAGAAACGACCCGCCGACGGCCGCAAACGCCAGGCTCGAACTGCCCCACACATGGGCGAAGCGCTTGAACCAGATCACCTGATAGGCCAGGCCCGTGCCGCCCGACAGAAAGAACATCAACGACGCCAGCCAGAATAGTCGCGACGAAACCTGACTCTGAGAAGGCTTTTTCTTCATCGAGCGTGCGAACTGGACCGAAGCGCGAAGGCGCGGAACGGGATACGCGAAGACAAGCACCCGGCGTGCGAGCAGCCACCCCCGGCGTAGTGATGCCGGGCGCAGGAAATTCCATGATAGGCAGCGCTACTGTCCGTGTCGACCGGCCGGCGCGGACCACAAATAGGCCGCGCACGAAGAGGCCAAGGCCTATTCACCACCGACCAGCGATTGGTGATCGTTGGATTGCTTCACCTGCCACAGCCGGCGCTCGAAGCTATCGATCAAATCGATCAATCGATCGACGGCCTTTTCCTTGGCTTCGATGAAACTCTCGGCCGTCTCCAGGCGGCCATTGGTTTTCGGCTTCTCGGTCGAAATGCGCAAGTCATCGTGTTCGACCACGATGTAATAGGTGCCGGAGTCGCCGCCCGGCGTACTCTTGCGCGCCGCGGGAGTGCGCAGCGCGATGGGCCCCTTCTTCGCAGCCGGTTTCGCAGCCGCGATTGGCTTCGCGGACTTGCCTTCCTTTTTCGCAGGCGCGGACTTCGCGTTGTCGTTCACGGTCGGGACCTTCGCAGCCACGCTCTTGGCGGACGCTGTTTTGGTAGGGGCCGACTTCGCAGACGATTGTTTTGCTGGCGCTGGCTTAACTGCCGCGCTCTTCGCGGCGCTTCGTTTCGGGCTTGGCGCTTTTCCAGCCATGTAACTTTGTCCTTTTTCGACTGTAGAGCTGCGAACGATCACGGCCGCGAGTGCCGGCGCGACAAAATGCTCGGTCCAACATTCTTAGGGCCGGCCACGGCTGGAACAGCCGCCTGACTGCAAACGAGTGTAGCTTACGGAATGGGGCGCCGAAATCACCCCACCCGCCACGGCGAACAGCCGCACTTTCTCGGACCAAACCCGGCGTTGGAATCGGAAGGCGGCGTGCCGCGAGAATCCCCCCTTGACCGGCCAGCCAGGGTCTTGCCTGACCGACGAAACAGGACCATAACAATCGGCGACGCCGCACGCCGCGATCACGCGCGTGTCGGGCGGGTCTAAACTTCATTGCAGCAAAGGAAATCTTTCATGGGCGAGTGGCTCGAAGAGGGGAAAGCGGCGCCAGACTTCACCCTTGCGGCTGACGATGGCAGAAAAGTGAGCCTCAAGGCCCTCCGCGGCCAGCCGGTCGTTCTCTATTTCTATCCGCGCGATGACACGCCGGGCTGCACCAAGGAGGCGTGCGCCTTCCGCGATCGCAAGAAAGAACTCGCCAAGCTCGGCGCGCATGTTCTGGGCGTCAGCACCGACGACGTGGCCAGCCATGAGAAATTTCGCGACAAGTACGAGCTGAACTTCCCCCTGCTGGCTGACGTCGACCACAAGGTGTCCGAAAAGTTCGGCGCCTGGCGCGAAAAAAACATGTACGGTAAGAAGTCGATGGGCATCCAACGCTCGACGTACTTGATCGACGCCGAAGGCAAGATCGCCAGGATTTGGAAAAAGGTCTCGGTCGATGGCCACGACGATGCCGTGCTGGCAGAACTCAAGAAGCTCGAGGGTAAATAATTATCCTTCGCTGCAACACGCGCGCAAGATCGGACTTCGTTTCTTTCATTAATATCTGCCACGCCGAACGAGCTTCTCATGCATCGACATCTGCTGAACCTGGCATTGCTAATCTGCTGCACATTCGCCACCGGTCGCCATGCCCTGGCCCAGCGGCCAACTCCGCCCGCGCGCGACCCGCATACGCCTGGCTTCGTCCAAGCCAAGGAGCTGCCTGATGGCGAAGTGCCGCCGATCGATGCCGAAGGAAACTTCATCATCGGGGCGACGCACAAGCCGGCGCCGGAAATGGTCGTGCAGCTCCACGTGCCGCAAGGGACCGTACACAACCTGACGATGAACTCGACCGATAGCAAAATCTATCCCGGCATCGCCCGCGAAAAGAACACCTCAGGCATGCCCGACCCTGACAATCCGGCGCGGATGATCGTGTCCACCAGCCACCCGGCTCCTTACACGCGTCGCGTCGCGGTCTATGTGCCGCAGCAATATCAGTCCGGCACGGTCGCGCCGTTCATTGTCGGCGCGGACGGGCCCGACAAGCTGTTGTTCACGGCGCTCGACAATTTGATCGCACAGAAAAAGGTCCCTGTGATGATCGCCATCTCGATCGGCAACGGCAGCGGCGACGCGCAAGGCAGCCAGCGGGGCCTGGAATACGACACCATGTCCGGCCTGTATGCCGAATTCGTCGAAAGCGAAGTCCTGCCGCTGGTCGAGAAGCAATGCAACGTGAAGCTCACAAAAGATCCCGACGCTCGGGCCACGATGGGTTGTAGCTCGGGCGGTTCCTGCGCGCTGGCCATGGCTTGGTACCGGCCGGACCTTTATCACCGTGTGCTCACCTACTCAGGCACGTACGTGAACCAGCAATGGCCGTACAACCCCGAGACGCCACACGGCGCGTGGGGATTCCACAAAGAACTAATTCCCAGTAGTCCGGCGAAACCACTGCGTCTGTGGCTCGAGATCAGCGACCGCGACCTGCTGAATCCCAACTCGATGCGCGACGACATGCACGATTGGGTCTTGGCCAACGAGAACATGGCGAAAGTCCTGGCCGACAAGGGCTACCACTACCAGTTCGTCTTCGCCCGCAACGCCGTCCACTGCGACGGCGGCGTCAAGCAACAGACATTGCCCAAGGCGCTGCAATGGCTATGGCAAGGCTACGCTGCGAACGACGCGAAGTAGAATCAATGCTCGAAATCCATCTCCACGCCAAAATGGTGCGCAAATGATCTCAACGGCGGCGCGATTCTTCTGGATGGCCTCGGCGTGTCTCGTCTTGCTCTGCGGTAATGTTGCCGTCGGCCGCGCCGCTGAGCTTAAGGCCGGCGTGGCGCGCGTCGATCTGACGCCGCCGCTGGAGTTCAATGTGCCGCTGGGGGGTTATGGCGAACGGATGAACCGCCCCGCGCAGGGCATCCACGATCGCATTTTCGCCAAGGCGATTGTACTGACCGCGGGGCAGCAGAAGTTCGCGCTCGTCTCGATCGACATTGTCGGCCTGCCGCCGACCTTGAAGCCCGAGCTGCTCGAGCGGTTGGGGGCCGGCTGGTCCGCCGAGCAGATCATGCTCCTTCCCAGCCATTCGCACACCAGCATCGAGATGAACGCGATCAACCCGCGCAATACATTTCAGGTGCCGCAAATCGGCATCTACAACGCGCGCGTCCACAAGTTCGTGCTCGACAGACTCGTCGAACTAATTCACCAAGCCGAGCAACAGCCGGTTGATGTCTCGGTCGGTACGTCCACGGTGTCGATCGAGGGATGGAATCGCAACCGTCGTGGCGGCACAGTCACGGATCGTGATCTGACCGTCACCCGCATCGATACGAAGCAGGGAAAGCCGCTGGCGGTATTAGTCAACTTCACGGCGCATCCGACATTCATGAACGAGCAGGACATGCTATTCTCGGGCGATTGGCCAGGCCATCTGCAGCGCACCATCGAATCGCTCATCGGCGAGGGCGCTACCGTGATGTACTACAACGGCGCCGAAGGGGATCAGGCTCCTATCGGTCGCGCGGAGGACGGAACCAGCCGGTGGGAACGGGCCGAGCGTTACGGCCGCGAGCTGGGCATCGTCGCCTGGAAACAATGGCAAACGACGAAAGCCTCGCCCGATGTGCGGTTCGCCTATCACGCGCACACCATCCCGCTCCCCGCGCGCACCTGGCATCCCGACTTCATGAAAACCGGCGGCGCGGAATACGGCCTGACCGAAAAACTGTTCAAGGAAATGCTCCCTGTGCTATTCCCCGACAACGCCGATAGCATCGCGCTGCGCTTGGGGGATTTGCTGATCGTGGGGGTCCCGGGCGAGATGGCCGCGTCGCTGGGCATGAAAATCAAGAGCGAAGCAGGCCGCATCACCGGTGCAAAAAACCCGGTGATCGGTGGGCTGGCCGACCAGTGGATCAGCTACATGCTCCCGGCCGATGAATACCGCCGCGGCGGCTACGAATCGAGCGTCAGCTTCTACGGCGAGACGCTGGGGGACACGATCGTCACCGGCGCCATCGCGGGCGTTCAGGAAATGGCGAAGTAGATCGCTGCCGATTACGTGCGAAATAAGCGCACATGCCGCTTGGCGCTACTTGTTTCCTGCAGGCTTCTCCAGCTCGAACGGAAAGATGACCTTCCAATCGGACTTCATGCTGACGACGGTCCAGCCATTCTTCGGCGCCGCGGCAAGTGCCTTATCGAGCTGGCCCACCAACGACGGATGGTCATACGCATATTCCCGCACGCCATCGGTGTGATGCACCAGCAGGCCAAAGCGCGGCCCGTCACCGCCGGTCGTGTACTGGAGCATTTCCAAATCACCATCCGAGTTGCCGAACGCGATTACGGGCCGGCGGCCGATCACGGTGTTGATCCCCACCGGCTTGCCGGGACCGTCATCCACAAATCGCAACTTCGGCAGACGGACGAGCACCGGCCGACCGTCGCGCATTTCAAATTCCACGACGCCGGTAGTGCCGATTACTTGCTCGGGCGGGATGCCATAGGTCTGGTCGGCAAAGTTGCGCATGAATTCCGCGCCGCCTCCTGAGACGATAAACGTCTTGAAATCGTTGGCCCGCAAGTAGGCCAGCAATTCCAGCATCGGTTGATAGACGCAGCTTGTGTACGGCACGTCGAATCGGGGATGCCGGGCCGTGCGCAGCCACGCGCGGACGATATCGTTGAATTCGACGGTCGTCATGCCGGAATGCGTGACGGCCACGACATCCAGCAATAGCTTCTCGCCACCGTCAGCAAGCACACGCCGATCGTCGTTGATAATGGATTTGAACGGTTCCTTCTCTTTCCAGTCTGGATGCTGCGGCGCAAGCGCCTTGATACGGTCGAAGGCGAACAATTCCTGAAAATAAACCGGCTGCTCGCACCAAAGCGTGCCGTCATTGTCGAACGTGGCAATTCGCTCCGGCTTCGGGACGAAGTCGGGGCCATCTTCGCGCGTAACCTTCGCGACGAATTCCAAGATGGCCTGCTTCTTCGATCCCTCGTTCCAGGAAGGGAGAGGATCCGCCGCGAGTCCCGACGAGACCAGCAAAGCCACGAAGACCATCGCCGCAACGCAGACGACACACCGCATAACACTTAACCTCCGAAATCACTTCCCCACAAATCTCTGTGGCCTCGGTGAACTCCGTGGCCGGCCTTCCTCTTATTGAAATTAGCCACCGAGGGCACAGAGATCACTGAGAAGGGATCATGATAGATTCAAAAACCAACGCTATCCCATTGATTTCAATAAATATCCGCTCTGTGGCCTCGGTGTGCTCGATGGCTAAACTTCTTACTAGATCCGTCGTCGGGCGGTGTAGGATAGCTGGTCGTGGCGGGATGGCCCCTCCTGGTTTAGAATCCAAGTGCCTGGGCGGACGATCACTTTGCCTGCAGGAGCTTGATCGATGGCGCGCACATTACCAATCACGGTCTTACTCGTCGGGCTGAGCTTTGCGCGGTTTGCCTGCGCCGAGGATACAAGCGCTACTGCTTCGGCCGCAACTCCTCCGGTGGTGAATCTTACTGCCGAGACTCCCGCTACGATTCCTTCTGCGACCGCAGAGCAAGTTCACCAGACCGTCGAGCGCGCGATCGGTTATATCCAGGCCGAAAGTGCCTCTTGGCTCAGCACACGTAAGTGTGCCGCCTGCCACCATGCCCCACTCGCGCTGTGGGCACTTGCCGAAGCAGAACGCGACGGCTATCCGATCGACAAGAAATTCGCTGCAGACACCGTCGAGTCGTTGCTGGGAAGCAAAGAGAAGCTGCTCGCCTCGCGAATTTTCCCAAACCCGGCCGATCCTCCCGATTCGCGTCCGCAGGGGCGTGGGCTGAACATGGGACTGCCGTTTCTGGCTGTCGCCGCCCGTGCGTTCTCTGAGCTGACCAATGGGCAAAAGCAAAGCCTGCAATTGATCGCCGACGAAATCGTGTCGAAGCAACAGCCGGATGGATCGTGGGAGTTCTTCGCCGGGCTACGGCGACCGCCGATCAACGAAAGCCAGGCCACAGACGCGGCCTGGATCATCATGGCGCTGGCGGCGGAAACCAGCGACGCTTCGCCCGAGCCGCAGCGCACGGCGCTGACGAAGGCCGTCGCCTGGCTCGACGCCGCTGGGCAAACCGATCTGCACCAGGAAAAAGTGTTCCAGGTGCTGTTGGGCCTGCGTGCCGGCAAACCACGCGAAGCGTTGCAACCCACGGTCGACCAGTTGCTGGCCCTGCAACGCCCCGACGCCGGTTGGAGCCAGACCGTCCCTGAGCCCAAGAGCGACGCTTACGCGACTGGTCAAACGCTGTACGTTCTCTCACTCGCCGGATTCACCGCCGAGCGTCCTGAGATCAAACGAGCGATCGATTTTCTGGTCGCCACGCAGTTGCCCGACGGCACCTGGCCGATGATCTCGCGTTCGACCCCCGACGGCTCGCCCGGCAGCTCGAAACTAATGACGCCGATCCATTGCGCGACCAGCTCGTGGGCCGCGCTTGGGCTGGCGCGCGTGATGCCGAAGGCAAACTAAACGCTATCGCATTGTAACGTCGGTCGACCGCTTACTTCTTTTCCTTCGACCGGAAGGCCGATTCGATCAGCTCCGCCGAGAAGCCGGCGGGCACGGTGCCCTGAGCCGCGTATTGATACACGGCCGCCAGGAAAATCTGCTGCAGCGTGCTGAACGCAATCGCCAGCACGATCAAATACAGCGCGACGGCCGCGCCCACGATCAACAGCGGCCAAAAGCTGTGCGTGCCGGCCGTTGCAAAACCGGCCGCCACTACCGCCAGAAACGCGGGCAACATGAACAGGAACTGCACCGCGCCCAACGATACCTGGCCGACGAGCGATTCGCCCCACGTCTTCCGCAGAATACCGGCCGATCGCTTTACGGCCGCGATCGGTCCCAACTTCTCAGCGGCCAGAATCGGCACCACCATGAACGTCACCGCGGCCCACGCCATGCCAATCAGGCCGATCACGATTTTTCCGGCCAGCGGTAACCGCTCTTCAATGCGTTTTAGGATCAAACCGATCGTCGCCGACAACAAAGCCCAGCCCAGGATCTGCGGCAATCGTGCCAACGCAGCGCTCAGGCCATATCCGATCG